>CAIWDQ010000231.1 GCA_903911455.1 uncultured bacterium | reverse complement strand
CCTCTTAAATGCAGGTTTTGTTGAAATAACTAAGGATTATTTTCCAACTTATTTTAATTTAATTAAAGAACAAAATGCATACGATCCTTCTTCAATTCGTATTTTTGAATACGAAAAATTAACAATACTATTTGATGCATATAATATAAAGGTATCGTTTGAGCAAGAAAATAGTTATAAAACATATACCCTCAGAACCGAAGAATTGCAATCAATATTATATTATGTTGCCAATGAAAAGGATTTTGAAAAATATGCTTCAATAGTATTAAATCCTGTATATCTTTTAAATTATTTAAAAGTTTATCTTGAAGATGTTGATATTATATCACATTCAGATAAAGAAAATTACAAAGAAACAATTGATAAAATTAAAAAAATAAAACTTGAAGAAACTTCTATAAGTCCTTTTTAAGTATTATAGAATTTTCTTAATCTATATTTACAGAAATTAATTTATATACATTAGGTACTTTTGGTTTAGGAACATTAAAAGCCATTAATGTTTCTTTTTTTCTAAAAAATACTACTAATGAAGTTCTTTTTGTTTCTATAAATCCACATTGTTCAATTATCTCTTTTGAATAGAAATTTCCGATAATAAATTCAGTATCCATACAATTTTTATTATTAATAACATTTTCTTGCAAAAATAGTACTAATAATATAATTGAATATTAATGTTTTGTTAATTCTTTAATAATAAAAAAGACTTGCAATTTCTACAAAACTTCCGTTAGCAGAAAGGCAAGTCTAAAAAATAATCAGGATTAAATATATTAATTATAAACGAAATTAATCTTCGCTTTTATAATAAAAACAACTTCTTATTCCTTAATATCAGTATAACGTCTAAGCTTCTTAATTGAATTTAATTCGCTATCATATACAGTTTTATTCCCATTCCCAAGCGCTTTTTCAATATCTCTAATATCTTTAACCATACGAAACAAACCACTTATTTCAACCGAAGCAGCTTGATCAGAACCCCACAATGCTCTATCAAGTGTGATATGTCTTTCAACAAAACAAGCTCCAAGTGCAATGGCTGCCAAAGTAGGAGCCAAGCCTGTTTCGTGACCTGAATAACCAATGGGAACTCCAGGATACTTTTGCTTAAAACTATGAATAACTCTCAAATTTAACTCCTCAATTTTACATGGATAAGTTGATGTGCTTTGAGCTAACATCAAATTATCAGTACCTAATATAGAAATAACCTTATCGATCTGCTCTTCAGTCGACATACCAGTTGATAACATTAATGGAACGCTTGTTTCTTTGGCATGTTTCAACAAATTAATATCTGTCAAACTAGCTGAAGAAAACTTTAATAAAACAGGATCAAATTGCAATAAAAATTCTAAAGCTTCTTCATCCCATGGCGAAGCAAACCAATGAATATTCTTTTCTTTGCAATATCTATCAATCTCAGCATAATCATCTAGTCCGAATTCAACTTTATGACGATAATCAATATAAGTCATCCTTCCCCATGGCGTTTCCCTTTCAATATCCCATTGATCACGTGGAGTACATAGCTCAGGAGTTCTTTTTTGAAACTTAACAGCATCACATCCAGCAAATGCAGCACCATCAATTAATTTCTTTGCAATTTCTAACGAGCCGTTATGATTTATACCAATTTCACCAATAATATAAACTGGTTCATCTGCTCCAATATATCTATTTCCAATATTTACTTTACTCATATAATATTTTTATTAATGATTTAATTTTGCATCAATAATTAGTTCTGCAAACTCTCTATAAGCACCATTTCCACCTTTATTTTCTGTAATATAGTCAGCAATTTCCTTTACAAATGAAATCGCATCACTTGGGCAAGCAGATAACCCAACAAGTTTCATAATTTCCAAATCGTTGGTATCATCACCAATATATGCTATCTCCGAAAGGTCAAGATTAAGCTTTTGGCAAATTTCATTCACACATTTAACTTTATCTTTAATATTTAAATATAGTTCTTTAATATCTAATTTTGTTGCTCTTCTTCTAACAATTATAGAGTTCTCCCCTGTAACAATTCCGGTATCTACATTAACATATTTCCTTAAACGCTCAGTCCCCATTCCATCTCTTAATGAAAACCTTTTCATTTCTTCTCCATTAATGGAATAATAAACACCACCATCAGTCAATACACCGTCACAATCAGTGATAAGCAATTTAACTTTCTTAGCTTTCTCAATGACTACCATGCTTAAAACACTCTTCATTACCATGCTGTCCATCCTCCATCAACAATTAAATTAGCACCTGTCATATATGATGAAGCATCAGAAGCTAGGAATACTATAGCTCCTTTGTAATCTTCAACTGAAGCCATACGATTTAAAGGTGTTTTATTAGAATATTTATTAATAAAGAAGTCATCTTGACCGTTTTCAACGCCGCCGGGAGTAAGTGTGTTAACTCTTATACCACTTTTGCCCCAATAAGCAGCAAGGAACTTAGTAAGCATAATTACTCCACCTTTAGTAACCGAATATGCAGGAGGTTTAAAAAACATTTGTTCGCCAGCTTCATTAATATATAAACTCTGGTCAGGGGCATTAATACCATAAGTTGAAGCAATATTAATAATGCTTCCTTTTTTATTTTGAAGCATCTGTTTACCTATGATTTTAGAACAAATAAATGTTCCTGTAAGGTTTACTTTTAATGACTTTTCCCATAGTTCTAAAGGATAGTTTTCGAATTTAGATAATTCCAAAGTAGCTTTAGGGTCTTCAAACATATCATTAATAGCAGCATTATTAACAAGTATATCTATCTTACCATACTTATTAATAATAGTGTCTGATAGTTCTTTAACAGAATCTTCATTAGTAATATCTGTATAATGAAAATAATAATCCTTTTTTATATCATCATTAGCATTAATGTCAGCAGCAACTACAATGGCTCGGGCTTCTTTTAATGCATCACAAAAAGCTTTCCCAATAAGTCCTGATGAACCTGTAACTATTGCTACTTTCCCTTCTAACGAAAACCTATTCATATATTATTTCGTTACTGGTTTAGTATTAAAATCTGAAGTTTTTCTGAAAACAGGTTGAACAGGAATACCTTTGATTGAAGAAGCTAATTCATTATTTACAATTACATTTTTTAACATTGGTAATATTTCTTCATAAACACTTAAAGTATATTCAATATCCATATCAGTGTGAGAGAAACTTATATTATGAAATCCCGACCATAAGATTCCTCTTTTAAACATTTCCTGTTGAACAAAAGACTTTTGTAATAAAGGGTCACCTGCTGATTCTTTAAAGTTGATTAAAGAACGGAAAGGATAACCTTTTACTTCTATGTAATCAATATCTAAATTGTAAATGATTTTTTTGATACCTTCAATAAGAATACTACCTTTAGAATGTATATAATTAATAACATCTTTTTCTTTCATTTCCTCAATTGTTGCTTTAGCAGCAGCTAATGATAAAGCTTCTCCACCAAATGTATTGAAGAAGAAAACATCAGTATCAAATAAATTCATGATTTCTTTCTTGCCAGTTAAAATTGCTAATGGCATGCCATTAGCAATAGCTTTAGAATAAGTAGCCAAATCAGGAGTAATTCCAAAATATTCCTGTGCTCCACCTAAAGCCATCCTAAAACCTGTCCACATTTCATCAAATATCAATAAGATATTTTTTTCTTTACAAAAAGCTGCTAACTCATGTAAGAAGTTATTTTTAGGTTCATCAAAAACAACAGGTTCTAATATAATTGCAGCAGTATCATCATCAATTGAACGTCTTACCGAATCAATATCATTATAATTAAAAGTAAATGTCAAGTCTTTTACAGCTTGAGGAATCCCTGCATTACGTGCAATAGTACTTACATACCAATCGTGCCAGCCATGATATCCGCAACATAAAATTTTATTTTTCCCTGTATAAGCTCTTGCAACTCTTATTGCTGCACTAGTAACATCTGCACCACTTTTACTATACCTTACCGATTCGGCATTAGGTATAATTTCTCTTAACATTTCAGCAACTTCTACTTCTAATGGATGCATCATTGAGAAAGTTATTCCATCTTTTAATTGAGCTATAATTGCATTATCAGTTTTAGGATAAGCATAGCCTAAAGAAATGGGCCCAATTGCCATGTTGTAGTCTAAATATTCATTATTATCTACATCCCATACATGGGCTCCTCTCCCTCTTTTAATAAATTTTGGTGAAATACCATTAACATACTGTGATGGACCTTTTGCCATAGTTTGTGTATGAGCAGGAATTAACCCCTCAGACCTTAGATATAAATCTTCTGATTCAGTTATTATTGGATACTGTGAATTAAAGATAATTTTATTTGGCATATTATTTTTCGTTATAAATTCTTACTTTAACAACTATTTTTTTTATTTTTGTAACTAATTCTGAAACCAGACCTGTAACATGAGGTTCTTTTGGGAAAATTATCATGAATTCTCCTTTCTTTAAAGATATAAATTGACCTGTTCCTTTATAAAATGTTGCATCTTTTTCAGGTATATATTCGCTAATTTTTTCTAATTTGTTTATATCTGAAATACCTATTCTTTCTTCGCCTACACATATATAATGTATGTCTGCATATTGATCGTGAGCTTCCCATAATATATCTTCAAATGTCTTCGGATTATATTCATTTACCATTGCATAAATTCTATCTCCATCAATTTCATATCTCCCATTTATAAATTTTGAGAAATCATTCTTTTTTAAAAAATTCAACGCTTTTCTAAAACTTGTATTTAGGTAAGTATAATTTTTAGTATCTGATAGATTAGATAGAATCATGTTTTTAATTATTTTGTTAAAATCCTTTTTGCTAATGAAATCCCATCAATCCTATGAAAATTTAAAGCTTCAATTGGTGTGCCACAAGCAGGATAACCTTCTACTCCAAACTTAACAAAACTTCTGTTATCCAGTATATTGTTTTCAACTAGTTTTGATAGTAAAAAGTCGCCTAAACCACCAACAATTGAATGATCTTCTAGTACATAAATGTGCTTATGATTTTCAATAACGCTCTTTAACCATTGAATATCTACTCTATTTAACCATGGCATATTTATTACATTTAATCCAAAACCTTCTTTTTGTAATAAGTCACTTGCAATAAGAGCTTCATTCAACATTACAGGACCATATCCAAACAAAACTGCATCATTTCCATGATTTAAAGACACACCTTTTCCATAAGTGAGCATATAGTTATTAGGTAATTGAAGTTGTCTTGGCGATGGACTAATATTCATTCTGATAACACAATTTTGTTTTGAAGTTTTAACACAATAGTCAAAAACCAATGTTGTTTCTATTGGGTTACAAGGTTGTAATATTTCAACATTAGGCAATGCCCCAATTAATGATATATCTCTTATACTTTGATGAGATTTTCCCGGACCGGCAGGAATTAATCCTGCAAAATGAAATCCGTATATGATTTTAGTCTTCTCAGTAGCATTATTATATATCTGTTCATTTGCTCTTGATGCTAAGAAACTGGCAAAAGAATTTACTATCGGTAATAAACCTAACCTTGCTAAACCACCAGCCATTGAAACCATGTCCTGTTCAGCTATTCCATTCTCAATAAATTGTTCTGTTATGTTGTTTTCAAAACCTCTTAAACGACAATCTGATGATAAATCAGCATCTAATACTATTAATTCAGGATGAAACATTCCTGCATTTACTAAAGCTTTTCCATAAGCTTCAACAATATATTCGGAAGTAACATTAGATTTGTGATTGTTAATAGCTGCTTCACTTATTGGTTCTCCTAATGAATTTAAATGTGTTTTAGTTTCATAGTTATTTGAAATCTCTGCAATATCAGTATAAATTATTGGAATTATATTATGACTAGATTCTAATTTAATAATTCTTTCTTTAATTTCCGTAATTGCTTTCTCAAAGTTAATATCATCAGGAGCTCCGGCATGCCAAGGATATAATCCATTACCGGTTTCTAAAGCTTGAGTATGCTCCATAAAAGAAACACCTTTCCCTTTAATAGTATCTGCTATAATAAATACATTTTTATCAGGATGATTTTTCCTAAATTTAATTGCTTCTTCTATGCTTTTATAATCATTTCCATCTATCCTAAAAACTTCCCATCCAAAAGAGGCTAATTTTTCATCTAAATTACCTAATGAAACTATCTCTTCAATTAATTTATCAGATTGAACTTTGTTATGATCCATTATAACTGTAAATCCATATATCTTTTGTTGTACTGATGTTTGTAAAGCTTCAAAGTTTTGTCCTTCCTGAAATTCGCCATCACCAGTCATAACATATACATGGCCTTTAAACTTTTGATATTCCTTTGCCCATGCCATTCCTTTTGCTTTTGATATACCCATCCCTAACGAACCTGAGTTAGCTTCAATGCCTGGAATACCAATATCAGGATGTCCATCAATACCATTAAGTCTTCTTAGGTTTAATAGTTTTTCATCACTTAAAATTCCTAAAGAATGTAATACTGCATATTGTCCCGGAACATCATGTCCCTTTGAAGAAAAATATATATCTCTGTCTGGATTATCTATTCCAACTTCTAGTAAATTCATTTCATTGTAATATAACCAAACTACAATATCCATTGAACTTAAACTTGAACCTAAATGTCCTGAACCTGCTTTTTTAACTGCAACTAATGTGTTGTATCTACACATCTCTGCGATCAATTCAAGTTTATCATAAACAGAAATGTCTATGTTTTTTATTTTATCAAATTCTTGTTTCTTTATTAAATCCATGTCTAAATGTTTATTTTAATTTTGCTTTATATTCATCAATATTGGTTAACTGATCAAGATTATTTTGATACCAGTATTTACCTAAATGTTTTTCGTTTATATCCCTGAAGGCTGGATTTTTCTCTAATAAATTAATAATATCATACACTCCAAAGTATGGCTTGTCTTTGTATAAATTATTAAAGATGGTTGTAATTAGCCAATAATCTTCAATATAATCTAAAGTCCACCTAAGTATAGTTGAGTAATCAATCCCATCTTCAATTTTAACATTTCCTATTCTAAATTCATTAGGACGTTCCCAAATGTATGGGGTTGTATGTTCTTTTTCATAATCTTTATCTGCATTTTTCCATGCTTTCTCCAATGCAGTCATTGTCATAACTTCAACATCATTACCATCTGGATAAGTGGCTGGATGAAGATTACTATAGTAATCCCATTTTGTAGGATTCTCAAGGAAATTACCAATGACTCTGTCTATTATTAAAGGATCTATTAAAGGACAATCTGAAGGTATTTTCACAATTGCATCAGCATTATATTTTTTACCTACTTGATAATGCCTATCCAAACAATTTGTAGGATGTCCTCTGAAACAATCGATTTCTATTTCTTTACAATGTATTTCTATTTCGTCGTCTTTAGGATCAGTAGTTGTGGCAACTACTAATTTGTTAACAGTATTTGCTGTTAAAACTCTTTCAATCATTTTAATTAGAATATTAGAATCACCTAATGGCAATAATATCTTCCTGTTTAATCTGGTTGATGTAGTTCTTGCCTGAATTACTGTGACAATATTCATTAATTATGATATAAGAAGTTAAAATTAGTAGCACCTAAATATTTAAAATTCTCATACTCTAAATGTGCCTTAGCTATTTTAGCTATATTCTCTGCTGACTGACCATTATTTTGTATCGGACAAAGTTCTTTTAAATGATTAATATCAAAATCAGAATAGACTTCTTTGCCAAGTGCCATCCCAACATAAACTACAGTTGAATATTTTGTAATTAACACAGCACAATTAGCAATCATATGATTAATATTCCCGCTTGTATAAACTATTGCTTCAGGTGCTAACCTCTTTATTTCGCGAATAGCTCTTTCAAAATTTTCATTCGGATGAAGTTTAACAATAAGTTGCCTCCCATTAGCTATTTCATTAGAATTTGAAATAAATTTATTCCTGTTTTCATAATTTAATGTCTCTCTTCTATCAGATGTTGCGACTAAAACAAAATCATTGTAAGGAAAATCATTAATTAAATTCTCTTTACAATTATCAAAATTAGGAATACCTGTAACTCTTATTTTATCAGGATTAATTCCTTTTTTTATAAATAGATTTTTATACCCTTCAGATGCTACAAAGAATAATTCGTAGCAATCCGACAAACCATTTGTGGATGTACTTGCAATCCATCTTGGCATCTTTAAGTTTTTAACTAAATGATACATTATATTTTCAGGATCAGTCATCCCTTCTTGTACTAAAAATATCTTTTTACCAAGAATATTATTTGGGACAAGTATATCCTGACTTATGAATACTAAATCGTAGTTAAAACTTTTACCTTTATAATCAACTTTAAGATTATGTTTCTTTAAATAATTTACTGTTTGTTCTTTAAATCTACCTGCTAATATTGTAAAGTCAAGTAAACCGTTTTTAACAAGTATTTCAAGACTTCCTTCGGTATAAAATGGTGTAAAATAATTATCGTATTCCTGAAAATACATTGATATTTTATGCATCATTGTAGTTTGGTTTAAAGAACCACCAATAAATAAGATTTTTTTTCTTTCCATAATAAATAATTTATGTCTGCAAAAGTATCTCCTGAATCTAACCTTAATATTAAGTTGCCATTAATTAAAGATTAATTAAAGTGAATTTTAATGTTAAGTTTG
>CAIWDQ010000230.1 GCA_903911455.1 uncultured bacterium | reverse complement strand
AGAAAAAGTAGCTTATTTAATTGACATTTCGATATTTGTAATGACATTTTAATATCTTAATGCGTAATCTGGGTTTAATGTAATAAAAAAACCTGATAAAAATTGGTTTTATCAGGTTTAATAAGTTCAGATTGTTTTATTGCTTTTGCAATGATTTTGTTCTGATATAATGTTTATTTTTTAGAGTTATGCTGCAACAGGTACCATCAAAAATCCTAATTCGGTAATTTCGCCTAATCTGATTGTAAATGTAAAATCAATTGTTGTAAAATTATCATAAGTTAAGGTGCCTGAATATTCACCGGGGAGCATTGTAGTGTTAGTAATTTCTCCATTAGCATCAGTTAAAGCGGCATAGTTAATAGAAAGTACCGAAAAATTGACACCGGACATTGCTAAGCCTGTTACATTATTTAAAGCAGCTAGAGCAAGCGTACCTGTCGTTGGATCAGGCGGTACGGGAGTAGTGTCGTGGATATGATGATGAGGCACTTTGCGAGCAGCTTTATATAATTTATAGAATGGTAATGCTGTAAGTTTGAAAACATCAGCTAAAGGATCGATCATATCAGTATACATTAGCTGCATCTGATTTAATTCTTCATCTAAAAGTTCAAGAGTTGTTTTATGAACATCTATTGCATTTTTAGAGCCAAAAATTGAATCGTTTAAACTTGTTTGAAGTGCAGTAAGAGTAATAATAAAAGCAGGAGTAATACCAAATGGAATTAATGCTAATTTGTTAGTATCAATTATTTTTAATATATTAGTTAATGAGATTTTAAGCTCTTCAGGTTTGGTTCTTAATAACTGATTAAAGCTGAACATGCGTACACTTTGTAAAGTTTTATCTTTTATTGATGCCCCATAAGCACTAACTGCAAAGCTAGCAACTCCAAAATTAAGTGATATTTCTTTTTTAAGGCTAACACCCTCTAAAGTAATTCCGGTAGTACCGCCTTGAAGAATTGCCATATAACCATCGCAAATATCTTTACGGAGCATTAATTGGGTAATAAAGCCATTAAATGCAGGGATAGTTAAAACTACAAGCTGATTGTTGACGCATAAATAAACTACGCGTGTTGTCATCGACAAGAAATAAATGTTTGAAGAGTTCATTTTCATATAAAGTAATTTTTAATTGTTGTTTTTTTATTGCATAAAGTAGCTTTGTCTGCCTCTCTACTTCGTTTAGCTAGATTAAACATAGATTGAGTGAGAGTATAACAAAAAGCGTAACTTTTCGCGATGTAATAAAAATCAATAAAAAATCAATTTTATACGGAAAGCCGGACTTTCTGAGTGTAACATCTGATAAAATTAAACCAGTACAATAAGCAAGTTTAATTGACCCGATGTTTTGTTTTCAAAAATTCTTTTAAAGAACTATTTTTTTTCTGCAAAATTACTAAAAAATATGACATCAGCTAATAATTTTTATTTATTTTCAATTTATTTTATTTTGATGCTTTTTTATTTTTTCTCACATCATTTCTATATTCATTTTCACATATTGTGATTTTGTATGTAACTGAATATTAATATCAATTTAAAAAGTATTTTCTCTCACCTTATTTTGAAGCATCTTTTCGTAATATGCCTTGACTTAGGTTTTTTGAAGTTGTATTTTTGCATCGTACTTAATAATTTAATTATTTGAAATAACGAATGAAAAATTATGCTTTAATACTTTATACAATTCAAAAAAGAAAGGAGGTTTATATATATTATAGGATGTGTATAATAAAGCATTTATTCTTAATAAAAACAAATAAAACAATTTATTTAACCTTAAATTTTAATCAAAATGAAAAAACTATTCATTTTTTTCGTATCTTTGCTGTTTACTATAACAATTATGAATGTAAACGGACAGGATATTTGCAGCAGAGCAGCAGTAATAGATAGTATTTTTGGCAGTATGTCAAAAGGGACTACTATTAGTATTAACTCTTCAAGTATAGGCTGGGCTACTTTTACAGCAAACAGTTATACAAATAATCTGAACATTTATCGTGGTGATAGTAATACAGTTTTAATTGATACTATTTATCTTTATCATGGTAATTGTAGTGCCTTAATATTAGATAGTATATATAATGTAAATGATACTGCTTATAATATTCAATTTGATAGTATTGTTTCAGGTTATCAATATTATCTTTTAATTAAATTTAATAACTCTTTTTCAGGGAGCACTTCTCTTTCATCAATAGTATACTACAAAGATTGCTCAAATGCTAATGGATGTGGGATATTAAAAAATGAGAATTTTAATGAAATACTATATGGATATTATCCATATATGGGTCTTAATGCTTTTCAAAATAATTCTGTATGTAATTGGTCTCGTGCGTTTGGTGAACCATATTTACCTTTTGTTACTCCACAATCATTTTTTGCTACAAGACAATGGTCTAATAATACTAACTTATCTCAAGGTATATATCAAGATATTAATATCCCATATGTTATGTGTAAAGATTATACTTTAAGTATGAAATATTTTTCAACAAATAATTGTAATATAAATGTTTTATTGACTAATTTCAATTTCAGTACTTATAGTGGAGGCGCAGGATATTGGGGTGTAATTCCTAATTATGGAACAAGTGTAACACAAAATATTTCATCAAGTTTTCCGACAACTGGTGTCCCTGCACCTTATTCTAATCATAATTTATATGAATATTGCCAAGAATTTTCTGTTGCACCTAATAATAGTATTTCAAATATAGTTATTTACCCAACTAATGGTCAATTAAATGTTGGTGATATTCAAATTACACCTAGGATTACATTTAATAATGCTAACCCATTATATACTACTTGCTCAGGTTTAAATGTTGGTTCAAGTTATACAATAACAGCAAATTCACCATCAGGTCTTCCTTCCGGGTATTATTGGATATGGAGTACTGTGCCTAATCCATCTGTTTCTAATTTGCTAATAACAACGTGGTTGTCTGCGGGATGGGGAGCTAATTCATATACTTTTAATATTGATATAAATAGAACAATATATGTTGAAGCCATTTCATCTTTACCTGATGCTTATGGGGTTTACTGTAGATATTATGGGAGTTATACAATTAATGTTGGAAATCCATCAATACTTCCAATATCAATTTCAGGTTCATTAAACGACAATTGCCATTTGCACGGTATATTTTCAATTAATAATCCTAAATGTGGAATTACTTATCATTGGATAGTTCCAATTAGTGCAACAGTAACTCCAAATAATGGTTATTCATATACTGGTATTGGAACAACTGTTACAGTTGATTGGGGAACTACTCCTGCAAATTCTATAGGTGTGTATGGTACAGATATTAATGGATGTATTGTATATTCAGATGGAGTTTTTATTGACCCAAGCATTTTACCTCCTCCTACACCTACTCTAATTACTATCAATGGACCTGCTGTACTTGGTTGTACTATGTCTGGAATCTACACCTTTAACATGCCTACTACTCCTGCCCCTCCTACTGGGACTACATGGTCGTGGGTTCTACCTGGTAATGCTACCTATAATTATCTAAGTAATCCAACTTCTATAACTGCAACTTGGAATAATGCTGGTAAAGGATATATTAAATTGTATGGGTATGATGTAAGCGGTTGCATAATTTATTATGGCGAATTACTTGTTAATCCTGATCCTAACTGTAGTAACGGTGTAACTTATATTGCAAGTTCATTATTGAATACAAACACTGCTTCTGCTTTTGAATCTACTTATTTTCCAGGAGGTGATGGAACAGCATCTTGGAATCCAATTTTTACAAGCAGTACAATTTATATTGATGGTTTATTTACTATAGATCAGTCATTATATTTTAGTACTTGCCCTAATATTATAATGGGACCAAATGCCAAAATTGAGGTAAGCCCAAATATAGAATTATCAGTTGTATATTCACATATTTATGCATGTTCTTGTGCTTGGGATGGCATATATGTGCGAGATCCATCAGCAATTGTAGATATCGAATATAGTACAATTCAGGATGCTAAAAATGCAATTGTATCTATTAATGATGGTAATTTCCAGGTGTACAATTCTGATTTTGTAAATAATAATATTGGAATTTGGGTTAAAGATTATAATAATGAAATCCCTAATAATTATGGTGCACACCAAGGTTTTATTTCGGGTAGTACTTTTAAATATGATGCAACTAATATTCCTGTTGGACCCTTTAGTATCAATAACTACATTACAGGAATAGTTGTCGAAAACGTATTTGGTCTTACTATTGGTGATAATTTGTATACTATAAATACTAATTCGTTTAATAATTTGCAATATGGAATAAAAATTCATAACTCAGATGTTTATATTTTTAATAACAATTTTGATAACATAGGAATTGCAAGTGCTAATCCTCCTTCTTATTCTGGACCTCCTGCTCAACCTAATGAAGCTGGAATATATTGTATTAAAGATCCAGGTTTAAGTTATGGAACACCCCCTTACTTAAATTTTACAAACCAAATTCTTATTGGAGGAGGTTATGGTAATATTCCTAATACATTTAACGATTGCAATATTGGGATTTATGGTAAAAATATTAACCCAGATATTGAAAATAACACATTTAATAAACAACATTATACCGGTGTACAATTAACAGATTGCAGAGATGGTGCTACTATTGAAAAAAATATTTTTAATATGGATCCAACTTTATATGCTACTAACAATTTATACAATTCAAGTATAATAGTTGAGTTTGCAACTACAGGTTTACTTAAACCATTATTAGTTAATGGTAATGTAATTAATGTAGCACGTACAGGTATACGTTTAACTAGTTGTGTTGGAGGCAATCCAAATACTATAGATGTAAATAATAATGCTATTAATTTTAACACGGTATATTCTACATATAAATATTATGGTATAATATCACAGAGTGGGGATATGGAAAATATTGTCGGTAACGACATCTTTTATAATGTTATACCATCTTCCGTAGGAAATATAAGAGGTATCTTTTTTAAAGATGTTAAGAATACAATAGTTAAAGAAAATCATTTAAAATATAATGGTGTTGGAATATTAGCCGGAGGTCTTACTGTAGGAACACAATTCTGGTGTAATTATTTTGATAATAGTTGG
Organism: uncultured bacterium; assembly: GCA_903911455.1. Classification (GTDB taxonomy): domain Bacteria; phylum Bacteroidota; class Bacteroidia; order Bacteroidales; family JACABE01; genus JBAXLO01. The sequence goes on along the minus strand of CAIWDQ010000230.1, from coordinate 4,797 downwards.
GAGGGAATCGAATTTAATAGTGCTGCGATTAGCGATCAGGTTTATCCAGGGTATGAAGCTACTGATAATATATGGAACGACATAAGTTCAGCTAATGCAATTTATCGTGTTACAGGAAATATTATTAATCCTATTCCTATGATAAATTGGTATCATGAAGGAGATAATTGGGATATAACCAATACAATGAGTCCTTATATATATGCAAGTAATACATTGATTGGGTCTATTTATCCAGTAGATAACCAGATTGAAGGATGCTCTAATAATAAAAAATCACTTCAACAACAACTTGATCTTTCAGTTTTACTTAAAAAGATTATTATGGATAGTATTACTTATGATACATTGCAAATTGAAAACAAATATTATGCAAAAATGTTTGCTTACAAATATCTGGATGATAATCCTACATATTTGAATTTAGGGACTCCTGATGATAGTATTTATCAAAATTTTTATAATACGACTAAACAATCTAATATTGGTAAATTATCAAATATTGATAGCTATATTAAAAACAGGAATTACACGAATGCAAATACATTAAATTCATCTTTAACAGGAATAAATTTACCTGAATCTAACCAAATTGAAGTTAACAGGATTTATTTGGGTAAATTAATTAATGATACTATAAGTATTACTGATTCGGCATCATTAGTAAATATTGCTTATCAAGAACCTTCAACCGGAGGCAAAGGAGTATATGGAGCAAGGGTTATTTTAGGTTTAGATCCTTACGATAATAGTTTGCCCCAAAACTTTTTACCACCATCAAATAATTCAAACTCGGATAATACTTCTGATATTAAAGTTTATCCAAATCCTGCAAATGATAAATTATTTGTAGATTTAGGCAATAATGAAGATGGTACTGCAAAAGTTGAATTTTATGATCTGACAGGTAAATTACCTAAACCATAAATCAAAAGATTACGGCTTAAAGCTGTATTTGCTGAAACCGGTCTGTAACGAACACCTTTCAACGCAAGTGGAATCAACATAATTATAATAATAGCATTAAAGATAACAGCACTTAAAATAGCACTTTGTGGCGAACCAAGATTCATAACATTTAATGCAGATAAAGGTCCGATATTATTTTTACCTGAATAAAGAGCAATTGCAATAGCAGGAATGATAGCAAAATACTTTGCTACATCATTGGCTATACTAAAGGTAGTTAAAGCACCGCGAGTCATCAATAATTGCTTGCCTACTTCTACAACTTCAATTAATTTAGTTGGATTACTATCCAAATCAACCATATTACCTGCTTCTCTTGCAGCTTGAGTTCCTGTATTCATAGCCAAACCAACATCTGCCTGGGCTAAAGCCGGGGCATCATTAGTACCATCACCAATCATACCAACCAAATGTCCTTTAGACTGTTCGTCGCGGATACGTTGCAATTTATCTTCAGGTTTAGCTTCTGCCATAAAGTCATCAACACCAGCTTCGGCAGCAATTGCAGCAGCAGTTAAAGGATTATCACCGGTAATCATAACTGTACGGATACCCATCTTACGAAGTTCGGCAAAACGTTGTTTGATACCACCTTTAACAATATCCTTTAGGTGAATAACACCTAATACTTTATTGTTTTCGGCAACAACCAAAGGAGTAGCTCCCTGACGTGCTAAATCAGATACAATATCAATAACTTTCTGAGGAAAGAAACCATTATTACATTGAATAAAGTTACGGATAGCTTCGGAAGAACCTTTACGAATCATCCTTACAGTGCCGTCAGGAGCTTTAATATCAACACCACTCATACGGGTTTGGGCTGTAAAAGGAATAAAAGTTGCATTAATCTGGTGCACTTCTCTACCTCTGATATTAAACTTTTCTTTGGCAAGAATAACTATTGAACGACCTTCAGGAGTTTCGTCAGATAAGGACGAAATCTGAGCGGCATCAGCCAATTCTTCAGCACTTACACCTTCGGAAGGAACAAAATCAGTAGCCATACGATTTCCTAAAGTAATAGTTCCTGTTTTATCTAATAACAAAACATCAACATCACCGGCAGCTTCAATAGCCCTGCCACTGGTAGCTATAACATTATGCTGAATAAGTCTGTCCATACCACTAATGCCGATAGCACTAAGCAAACCACCAATAGTTGTAGGAATCAAACAAACCAATAAAGCAATCAATACAGGAATAGTAAGATTATTTGACAAAGGTTGGCCTGAGGCTTTTAAACTATAACCAAAAAATGCAGGAAGTGTAACAACAGCTAAGAGAAAGATAATAGTTAATCCTGAAAGAAGGATAGAAAGAGCAATTTCATTAGGTGTTTTCTGACGTTTTGCACCTTCAACCAAAGCAATCATACGATCAATAAAAGTATTGCCGGGCTCTGCTGTAATTTTTATTAAAATCTTATCACTAATAACTTTTGTACCACCTGTAACTGCAGAACGATCGCCACCGCTTTCGCGGATAACAGGTGCAGATTCTCCAGTAATTGCAGATTCGTCAACACTGGCAATCCCTTCTATAACTTCACCATCAGAAGGAATAACATCGCCGGTTTCGCACACAACAATATCTCCATTCTTTAATTCTGTAGCATAAACTAATACTTCTTTATTGCCCGACATTTTACGAGCTTGTGTTTGTGTTCTGTTCTTTCTTAAGCTATCAGCTTGTGCTTTTCCACGTCCTTCAGCAATTGCTTCTGAGAAGTTAGCAAACAAAACAGTAAACCATAACCAGATTGCTATCTGAAGATTAAATGAAGAAAAACTACCATAATATATCCCAACAAAAACAATAATTGTAGTAAGCAATGAACCTATACCAACAATAAAGATTACAGGGTTCTTGATTAGAGTTACTGGATTTAGTTTTATAACGCTGTCTTTTACAGCTTGTAAGATTAGCTTTTTATTAAAAAGACTTATATTTCTATTTGTACTCATAGTAATTTAGTATTAGAAGTTTATTCCGTGATTCATTAATAAATGTTCAATAATAGGTCCAAGAGATAGTGCAGGGAAATATGTTAAACCACCAACTATTAGAATTACTCCTATTAGTAAAGTTATAAATAACCAGTTGTCGGTGCGGAAAGTACCTGAAGAAAATGGAGTTATTTTCTTTTTTGCCAGACTTCCTGCAATTGCTAATACAGGGATTATTACACCAAAGCGGCCTATTAGAATTACAATTCCAAGTGTTACATTATAAAATATAGTATTAGCATTTAATCCTGCAAAAGCACTTCCATTATTACCAGCTGCAGAAGTATAGGCATAAAGTATTTCGGAGAAACCATGAGGTCCTGAATTATTTAAACCTGCCAATCCGTAAGAACTCATGCAAGCCCAGGCTGTAAAGACAAGTATAGCAAAGCTTGTAGAAAGATTAGCAATTATCGCCATCTGCACCTCAAAAGCTTCTATCTTTTTACCCAGATATTCAGGCGTTCGCCCCACCATTAGTCCTGCAATAAATACAGTTAGAATTATAAATACGACCATTCCATACAATCCGGCGCCAACACCTCCAAAGATAATTTCGCCAAGCATCATATTAATTATACATACCATACCAGCAATTGGCGAAAGACTATCGTGCATAGAGTTGACTGCCCCACATGAGGCATCAGTTGTTACAACTGAAAACAATACACTGTTTGCTACACCAAAACGCATTTCTTTTCCTTCCATTAATTTTGCATGTCCGAAGTTAGGATTTGGTGAATATTCTGCATAAAGTGAGATACACAAACCTGCCAGAAATAATATAAACATCGCTGTAAAGATAGTCCAGCCCTGACGAACTGAGCCTACCATTTTGCCATACATATAGGTTAATCCCATTGGTATTAAGAATATGGCAAATATCTGTAAGAAGTTAGTAAAAGGAGTCGGATTTTCAAATGGGTGAGCGGCATTGGCATTAAAAAAGCCTCCTCCGTTTGTCCCAATTTGTTTAATAGCTATTTGAGAAGCAGCTGGCCCCATTGGAATTACCTGTTGTGTTCCTTGCAACGTCTGAACTGTTTCGTACGATTTAAAGTTCTGAACTACGCCTTGTCCCACAAATATTACTGCAAAGATAATTGAAAGTGGTAATAGTACATATATTGTAGAGCGTGTTAAGTCTGTCCAGAAGTTACCTATCTTATCGGTAGTCTTTCTTGAGATTCCACGAATTACAGCTAATATTACTGCTATTCCGGTAGCAGCACTCACAAAGTTCTGAACTGTTAAACCAATCATTTGCACAAAGTAACTCAGGGTAGTTTCGCCCGAATAGCTTTGCCAGTTTGTGTTTGTAATAAAACTTGCTGAAGTATTAAATGCTAAATGCCACGAAACATTTGGTAAGTGTGCAGGATTCATTGGTAGATATGCTTGTAACATCTGCAAAAGGAATACAAAAGCAAATCCAATAAAATTAAAAAGTAATAAACCAACTGTATATTTTTTCCAGTTTGTTTCTTCATCGGGCATAACGTTTATAAACCTGTAAGTAAGTGTTTCTAACCAACCTAACACAGGTTTCATAAAATGTTTTTGTCCTGTAAAGACTTTAAACATATAAGTACCCATAAAAGGAGTTAATCCTATTAATAAAGCAATAAGCAATATTATTTGTATTAATTCGAGTGTTGTCATATCTTAAAATTTGTCAGGTTTAATTAGTGAAAAAATTAGATAAATAAGCAGAAGTATTGCAATTACAACTCCTATTAAAAGCCATGAATCGGTATTCATTTGCATTGGTATTTTATCTTCAGAAGCTGAAGAAGGTACTACCAAAATCATGTTCATT
>CAIWDQ010000229.1 GCA_903911455.1 uncultured bacterium | reverse complement strand
AACAATTTTGGTATGATAATTAATTTGTATGTTTGTTAAGAAATAATATTACGCGGAAAAGTTATGTATGGATACCATCTGATTAAATTTTTAGGAGTATTAGTACGTTGGATTTTTATTAATCTAGTTGAATCAGCATAACTAACTTCACTGATATATTTATTAGTTATCATATTTCTACTTATAGCACGGTATTTAGCTAAGCCAATCCCCATAAATGCATAATATTTAAATTTTGCTTTCTCTGGTCTTTTAAAAATTACATCAGCAAAGTTAAAAGTAATATCCATATCCCCTGAATATACTGTACCTTTAAAACTAACTTTAATGTCCTCATTTGAGCCTGTTAGTGTACCATAAAGAAGATGTCCTCTAATTTCCAAATACCGGTTTAATTGTTTTGCAAGAGTTATACTTGTCATAAAGTTTTTATTATCCCAATAGAAGCTGCTAAAAGGAGAATTCTTATAGATACGATTATGATTATCATTTGCATCTCCATAAAAATAATCTAACCCAATTTGTCCACTTACACTCCAATCACTCCCCCAGTTTTGATTTCCCTGACAAATAACATTGGTATGACTAAGTAAGTTTAGTAAAATGAGTATGATTAGTATCTTAGTATTATATTTCATTTATTTAATATTTTCCAAAATTTCTTCTTGTATTTTAATTTAATGTATGTATAGATATATCAAGCTTACTTAAACATGATTTTAATATAAAAAGTTTCAATTAAATTAATTTAATTTACTTCAGATTTGACGGCTTTGAAAATGTAGTATCACTTATAAAATTAGTATCACTTAATGTAGTTAAAAATGTTTTTAATTGTTGTTTTTGAATAGTTGTAAGTTGGATTCCTCCATTAATTGCATGATGCATTAACACACTTATATTAGGTGAAAAAATAACCGCTTCGCTATAAAAATTAATTACTTCATCTATCGTTTTAAATCTTCCATCATGCATATATGGTGCAGTATACATAATGTTGCGCAAAGTTGGGGCTTTATATGAGCCTTTATCTTTAATATTATGTGTTACCTGGCTATGATCTCTCGGGTCATTGAAAATACTATCCATACCATTATTATAAAACAAATTTGTAGTAAACAATGGATTGCCGCTTCCTCCATGACAGTGAAAACAATCGCCTCCATTCTCTGAAACAAATAAAACATATCCTGCAAACTCATCTGTTGTGAGGTTTGTTTCACCTCTTAGATATTTATCAAATTTAGAATTTGATGAAATTAATGTACGAACAAACTGCGCAATTGCTTTACTTATCCTGTCAATATTTATTTCTTCAGTTCCAAATGCTGCTTTAAACATAGTAGGATACATCGGAATAGACTTAATCATATTAACAGTCTTTTCTATAGTTCCATTTATTTCATGTGGAGCTGTTATTGCCATCCAAACTACTGATTCAATGTTAGTATAATTATATGGTTGCTGAGCAGGTACTCCATAAGATGCATTACCAAGTACAGTATTATTTTTATTAATAAAACCACTCCATAAGTAGCCATTGCTGTTAAATACAAGATTAATCATTGGTAACATGTGATGTGGAGTCGGTATTCCTGTTAATCCAAAGGTAGCGCCGCCGATAAAATGAGAATTATTTATACCGCATTCAAAAGCATTAGATTGAATATGACAAGTACAGCAACTCATTAACGAATCTGGTTCTGTTCTACCAGATAATCTTCCATCATAAAATAAATATCTTCCTAATCTTATACCTTCAACAGTCATCGGATTGTCAGCAGGAATATTTAATAAGGTAGGGAAGTACTTTGGGATTTTAATCTGATAAGGTGTTGCATGAAAAGAAGCATTATAAGTTGAAACTTTATCTTTATTACAAGCTGTAAAAGCTATAAATAAGATGAGTCCGAATAATAATAGTTTACTTTTCATTAATATAATGTATAATTAATGATATAACTTAGTCTATATGATAATTATTGTACAAACTATTTAATTAATGCATCAAATAATATTTCAGCTGGGTGTAATGCATCTCTGTCTGTTCCGTCTTTAATCTGGCAACGACAACTTGTGCCTATTGCTGCAATTATTGTTTCTTGATTTGTATTTCTTATTGCAGGAAATAAAACTAATTCACCAACTTTCATTGATAAATCGTAGTGTTCTTTTTCGTAACCGAATGAGCCTGCCATACCGCAACATCCTGAAGGTATTTCAGTAACAGAATAGTTCTCAGGGAAAGATAATACTTTCTTAGTTGGTGCTGTTGATGCAATTGACTTTTGTTGACAGTGTCCGTGGAGTTTAATAGCCTTTGTTTCTTTAGTAAAACTATCTTTACTAATCTTTCCTTTGTCTATTTCTTTTGATAAAAACTCATCAAATAACAGTGCATTCTCTGCAAGTTTTAGTGCTGTTGATTTCAATTCTTTACCAACTAAATCAGGGTATTCATCTCTAAATGCTAATATTGCTGATGGTTCTATTCCTATTAAAGGTGTTTCTTCATTAATAATATCCTTTAATAATATAGTATTCTTAATTGCTATTTTCTTGGCTGTTCTTAATAAACCTTTTGATAAGAAGGTTCTTCCACTTACTAAATGCTTTGGTATGATGACTTCATAACCTAATTTATTTAATAAACGAATTGCTTTAATACCTATTTCAGATTCGTTGTAATTGGTAAATTCATCTGCAAAAAGATAGACTTTTCCATTAGGATAAGCTTTAGATTCATTATTATTAGCATCATCCCATTTTCTTAAGGTTACTTTTGATAATAAAGGGATACTTCTTTTTTGCGCAAAGCCTAATATTGACTTAGCTATTGAAGATGTTAAACCATTACTCATAAAGAAATTAGTAATAGATGGAACTATTGAACCTATCGCATTTATGCTTGATATATATGCAATTGCTCTTGTACGCAATGGAATACCATTTGCATCATAATAATGTTGCAGAAATTCGGCTTTAAGCTTTGCCACATCTACACTAGATGGACATTCTGATTTACAACCTTTACAAGATAAACACAAATCAAATACTTCGTAGATCTCTTTATGATCAAATGGATTCTTCTTAGTTGAATTAGTTAAAAACTCTCTTAATATATTTGCTCTAGCACGTGTTGTAGAATTCTCGTTACGAGTTGCCATGAAACTAGGGCACATTGTACCGCCAATGATCTCAGACTTACGACAATCTCCAGATCCATTACATCTTTCGGCTGCTCTTAATATACCTTTATCATTACCGAAATCAAAGATAGTTTCTATCTCAGGATTAGCTTTTCCTGGTTCAAATCTTAAGAAAGAATTCATTGGGGGAGTATCAACTATCTTATTTGGATTAAAGATATGATCAGGATCCCAGGTGTTTTTTATTTGTTTGAAGAGTTCATAGATTTTATCACCCAACATTAATGGAATAAACTCTCCTCTTAACCTTCCATCTCCATGTTCTCCACTTAAGGAGCCTTTATATTTCTTCACTAAATGAGCCGTTTCTAAAGCAACGGTATGGAATAATTCTACATCTTTCGGGTCTTTTAGATTTAAAACCGGACGTAAATGCAGTTCACCGGTAGCAATGTGTGCATAATATACACAACTTAGGTTATATTTATCTAAAATTGCTTTAAACTCTGTAATATATTCAGGTAAAACGTTTGGATTTACGGCGGTATCTTCGGTTACAGGAACCGGTTTTGCATCTCCTGGAATATTTGATAATAATCCCAATCCTGCTTTACGTAAGTTCCAGACTTTCTTAATATCATCACCAAAAAGAACAGGGAAATTATAACCATAACCGAGGCTTCGCATTTCGGCTTCCATATCTCTGGCAGCCTTTAGTATATCCTCTTTATTTTCCATTGCAAACTCAACAATTAGCATTGCACCTGGTTCTCTTTCAATAAAGAAACGATTCTTGCGTTGTTCAATATTATCTTTGGTGCAATTCATAATAATATCATCCATCAACTCTACCGCAACGGGTTTGTATTTAAGGGCAATGATATTTCCTTTAAGAGCGTCCATTAAAGTGTGACAATGAATACATACCAAGGCTTTTTCCTTGGGTGGGAGAGGGACAAGATTCAAAGTTATTTCTGTGCTGAATGCAAGCGTACCTTCTGATCCCGCAAGGAGATTTGTGAAATTAAACTTAGACTCCTCTCCTTTTAGGAGAGGCGGGGGTGAGGTAAATACCTCACAATCCATCAACATATCAATAGCATAACCGGTATTTCTTCTTTCTAAACTCTTATCAGGATATTGTTCTATTATTTCTTTTTTATTTTCTTTATTTGTTAAAATCTCATTGATTTGTCGGTAAATATTCCCTTCTAGTGTATTATAGCTTAGTTTTTCTTGATATTCTTCTCTACTTAGTGCTTTAAATTCTACTTCCGAGCCATCGCTTAACAAAGCTTTTACAACTAAAGTATGATCTCTGGTGCTACCATAAATTAATGAATGCGCTCCACACGAATTATTGCCAACCATACCTCCAACCATACATCTGTTTGAAGTTGATGTTTCGGGAGCAAAAAATAATCCTTTACTCTCTGTAATCTTATTTAATTCATCCAAAACTACTCCCGGTTCAACTCTTATCCAATGCTCTGCTTCGTTAAACTCCAATATCTTACACATATATTTAGAAACATCCACAATGATGCCATTACCTACAACTTGTCCTGCTAAAGATGTGCCGGCAGTACGGGGAATTAACGCAGTTTTATGTTCTTTAGCAAAAGAAATCAGGAGTTTAATATCTTCTTTATGTTTTGGACGAACTACTGCCAAAGGCATTTCGCGGTAAGCAGAAGCATCTGTGGCATATAACAAACGCATGGTTTCGTCGGTGTATATGTCGCCTTCGAAGCTGGTTTTTAATTCTTTTAGTTTTGATTGTATCAATGTTTGTTCCATATTGAGTATGCAATAATATAAGGCTTCAAAATTACTGCTTTTTCTTGAATCTTTGAGTATTATTCTATATATAAATTCTATTTTGCAATTTTATAAGTTGAATTTTCAAAAACAAATTCATTTGGAAAAGAATCATTGAGATTTAAACTTAATTTACTCCAAATTGTACTATCTTTAATAATAACAACTCTATTTATTAATGAATTTCTATTCTTTACTTTTACTATACGACACGATGTGTTTAAATCCCAATCATTATGATACTGACTTATGATAACTTCCTTTTTGTTTTGAGTGTTTTCATATATAAAAACATCTTCACTTCCTGAAGACCATATTATAGAACAAAATGTTGGGATAAACCATATTATGCAAGCAAATAAAAGTAGAAATGATGTTAAACCATTGTTTTTATTTTGAGGATTAACTTTGTTTTCTCTTCTAATATTTTTTCTTAATAATAAAATAAGAAAGACTTGAAAAGATATAAAAGTAAGGCCTCCTCTGATTAAATTCAATAAAAAAGGGTAAGTTATTTCATAATCAGACTTAACATATAATATCCATAATAGTATAGAAAGAATGAAAACTAAAATGCTTATTCTTAAATATCTTATCATAATAATATCAGGCTTACCTTACAAAATGCGTAACTACTTTCGTTGTTTTCAGAGGTGGTTCTATGGTATCTTTGGTTGCTTCTTTCATCTTTAAAAGCCAGGCTATATTTCGGCCTAATACCTGCATACATTGTACACCTTCTGCATCTTGCATTACTTCGCCGGGTTCTCTTCCATGTATTACGTTCCAATAATTAGAAGTTGCAATAATCATTTCGGTAATGTTTAAATAATGATTCAAACAATCGAATGTAGAGGAACCACCTGTACGTCGTACTGCCACTACTGCTGCTCCTACTTTTTGACGAAACATATTTCCATTGGCTCCCGAAACGTAGAATAATCTGTCTAAAAAGCTTTTCATTGTTCCGGCGATGCCTGAATAGTAAACCGGTGATCCTAATATTATCCCATCAGCCTCATATATTTGTTGATTGAGGTTATTTAAGTCATCGTTGGGTACGCCACTGCATCTTTTGTCTTTGGTTTCGGCGCATTTGCGACAAGCTGTGCAGCCGTGTATCAATTTGTTGCCTATGTGTAGTATTTCAAAATCAATACCTGCTTTTATTATTTCGTTGCCTACTAATGTTAAGGCTTGGTAAGTGTTTCCTTCTTTTTTTGGGCTTCCGTTTATTGCTATTACTTTCATGTATGTTTATTGTTTTTTGCAAAGATATTTATTTTTTATCTTCTTCAATCATTTTAAGTGCTCCAAGTTTTACTTCTTTCATTAATTTTCTCAGTAAAATTTTATTTTCATTATTAGTTTTTGTTTCAAGAATTTTCACAAAGTCATTATAATTAGGTCTGTTTGGATAAGAACTTTCAAGATCTGAAGCATAATATTCAAAAATCATATTATCTTTAAAATAATTATATTCATCATTTCTTCCATTCTTAATCTCTTGTCTAATATGTTTAAGAACAAAATTTGAATGATTTAATAAAAAATTAATGCAGCAATCACCCAATGTTTCTCCAATATAACCATCTGCTTCTTTACACATTTTAATGAATAAGAAATAATAAAAAGGAAGCAATTCTTTACTTTTATTTAATGAAATTTTATCTAGAAAATCAAGAACTAAACTATCTTGATTCAAATCATAATTTCCTTTGAAAAATTTAAGTGCATAAGGAACTACATCAGGGTTATTCAAAATCTTATTCTTTTCAGTTTGATTTAATTGTTCCCAATATTTTTCCTGCCCGAAGCAATTAATACTTGTAATTATAAGTATTGCTAGTAAAATGTTTCTCATTTTATGAATTCTGATTTGATTTTTTCAATAAATATACTCATTTTTACTTAATTTTTATCTTATATAACACATTCCATTCTAAGCCATCACTATCATGTTGTTTCCAAAAGTCTTTTAAGTTGATATTTTTTCTAATTCCAATTTCTGGTCCAAATTGTATATCTGTTAAGAAATAAACTTCTTTGACTGGTGATTTCTCAAATGAAATTTTAATAATCTTAGTAATTTCTTTCTGATATATTTTTATAAACTTAAACCTGAAATCTTGGTTTTCGCCATTTTCTCCAATTTCAAGTTTTGGAATTAAATTTTCATCAGGTTCAAACTTCCAATTAATAATCATTCCTGCAAAGAAACCATAATTCTTAAATTTAAATTCAGGATTGCCTATATGAATAATTACTCCTTTTTTTCTTTTCAAATAATTATTAAATAAGCCCCGATGACTTATGAGTTGTTTTTCTTCAATTAAAGCAACTTTAAAATCATCTTTATTTAATCCTAATTCAATTGCATCTAAAGAAATAATCTCGATTGTTGGCATCTTAAAATAATTTTTCTACAAACATAATCATTTTCCTTCATTCAATAATAATATTATTAAAATAATTATTGTT
>CAIWDQ010000228.1 GCA_903911455.1 uncultured bacterium | reverse complement strand
TCCCAACGATAGTTTCACTAGTGGTTATGCCATTAGGAAGTTTCCCAACGATAGTTTCACTAGTGGTTATGCCATTAGGAAGTTTCCCAACGATAGTTTCACTAGTGGTTATGCCATTGGGAAGTTTCCCAACGTATAAATCACTTTTAATTTATAATTAAGAATAGATGTAATGTTAAGAATAGTAGTACTTTAATTATCTTCCTAAATTCCGAATGTTATTAAAGAGGATTTTTAAATCATTTGTAAGCTTATAATCCCGGGAGTAAAGTAGATTTAATTTGTAGAGTGTTTCTTTGTTAAGTTCTTTATCAGTAAACATATCAGCAGGATTTAAGATACCTTTCTTTAGAAAAGGGAATTTGCTTAAATCAATTTCATTATTATAATACCCTAGATAAGTTTTCATGCCAAATAAAACCTTAATAATATTGCTAATAAACTTAATAGGTTGTTTAACGATAAATATCATAACTGGAGAAAAGGAAATCAGAACTAAAGAAATCAGGATGTCAAAAAGACGTTTGTTTCTTTTATTATTTGGTTTGTTTACAGCATTAATATCAATCACATAAAGATCAGCCGAAGTATTTATGGTATTACTACCAATTAAAAATAAACTTTCGGGAGGGGCAATCTTATATTCAATGGTCTTATTATTAAGCTCCGACATCTTACTTATAATATCTGAAGCCGAAATACTTTTAGCACAAAAGATGACTTCATCGATCTTATAAATATCTATAATATCTTTAATCTGATTAACTGAGCCAATAAAATTATTATTGTCCCAGGTTTCATTAATATTAATAAGACCAATAAAAGAAGGATTAATATTTGTTTTACGCAACAAATCAGCCACTCTTTCGGCTTCATCATTATCACCAACTATAATAAAACGTTTATTAGTGCTTTCGCCTAGTTTAAAGTCTTTTATATTTGTGAAATGAAGCATCACCCTAATCAATATCATACTAATAATACTCCATACTGCCCCTAACAAAATGATGGCTCTTGAGAAACGGAATGGGGTGCTAAGCAAAGCATATATCACTAATATTGCAACAGTACCGATACTTATTCCCTGAAATATCTTACTTAATTTATGAGGGCGCTCGTAACCTCCTGTAAAGTAAAAACTGAAGAGCCAAACTAAAATATAAATAGGCACAATTATCAGAATATATTCTTTAGGATAATACTCAACGTCACCAGATCGCATGTAAAATGACCAGTAGTTTTTAATAAGATAAATACCTAACCAAATGGCACCAAAGTCAATAAGAGGTATAATAATATTATTAAGAAACCTCCTTAGAACAGATATGGAAGCCCTGAGGTATATGGCTATATTAATAAGGAACGAAAAGAGTTTAGCATTCTTTTGAGAAAAGTGTTTACGGGCAAAAATTATCATAGCATTATAAAAAGTAAACACATAATTTACACTACTCTTACGCGTGCTTTCTCCTTTATAATGAATAATCCTTGTGAGCGGATAATAAATATTTTTATAACCAGCTTTAATAATCCTGTACGAAAGATCTATATCTTCACCATACATAAAAAAATCTTCGTCAAGATACCCGGTTTTATCAAGAACAGACTTTCGCATCAGCATAAAAGCTCCTGAAAGTATCTCAACTTCATGAGTTTTGTCTTTATCAAGAAAACCTAGATGATACTTGCCAAACGTTTTAGATTTAGGGAACAAAGCAGATAAACCACTTATCTTATAAAAAGCAACAGTAGGAGTGGGGAGACCTCTTTTACTTTCGGGAAGAAAATTACCTTTGCCGTCTATCATCTTAACACCCAAGCCACCAG
>CAIWDQ010000227.1 GCA_903911455.1 uncultured bacterium | reverse complement strand
TAATGGTGCTAACATAATAAAATTATTATTATCTTTGTGGTCTTAAAAAATCACAAATATGAAACACAATAGATCACTTGCTATTAGTAGCACGATTCAAGAATGTAAGACTGGAGATATTATCGGACTTTTGGAAAATGAATTTCCTTCTTCGGTACTAAGCATAAAGGATGATGAAAAGAAAACAAGAGATCGGGTTTATTCAGTAAACAATACATTACTGACAATGGTTTTAACATCTGTTCAACAGGATAAAACCTTAAAAAATTCAGTCGACTTATATTATATGATTCATCAAAAGCGAAAGCTACATGTTATTGATAGTATTGAGAAAAGTCTTCAGGAACAGAAAGAAGAAGATAGTAAGTCTTTAATCAAAAAGGCAGGCAGACCTAAAAAATATTTATTAAATATCCCTAAAAGTAAAAAGAAGGATATATCATTAAACACAGCAGCATATAGCAAGGCACGTGATCGTGTGACTATTGAACTAACTAATGAATTGTTTAAAGCATCTAGAATAGAAAATGCTGACAACTGTTATTCTCATTGGAATGGATATAGAGTATTTTCAGGAGACGGAACATATGTTCAGATGCAGGATACAGATAGTATAAGAGAGAAATATGAGGTTAAACACAATGGGATAGGAAGTAATGGGTATCCGCAAGGATTACTGGAAGTTATCTTAGAAAGGGGAACTGGTCAACTGTATAGTTTTAGACTATCAAATAGACATGTAAGCGAATTAGCATTGTTTTATGAAATGCTTGACGAAATACCTCCAAAGTCTTTACTATTACTTGACGATTTATATAATTGTTTTGAAATTATTTCTAAATGTAAACGTCTGGATATTGAGATACTTGTACCAGCTAAAAGAGAAAGAAATTATGAACTTGTTGAAAAACTAAGTGAAGGTGATGAAATAGTCTATATAAAAACACCTAAAAATCGTTCTAAATGGCTAAAAGAGAATGAACCTTCTGGTAAAATCTTGCTAAGAAGAATACAATGTAAAAGTCCTGAAGGACAAGAATACGAGTTATTGACTACTATTTTAGATAAAAAAATTAGGAAAGATGATTTTCAAGTATTGTATTTAACAAGATGGGATATAGAGATAGGAATTAGAGAAATAAAAACTATAATGGATATAAATGTGCTTCGATCTAAAACACCTGATATGGCATATAAAGAACTTTGCATTTCTTTATCCAGCTATAACCTAATACGTAAGATTATATACGCAAGCATAAAAGACTTGCCTTTTTCCCCCGAAGAAGATTTCATTTACAAATTCTATACGCTTAATCAGGATATTCTTATTGACAAAAAGGGAAGAGTATATAACAGATGGTCCCCAGGTCGTAGAGGAAATGAAACAGCTAATAATAAAACAAATGCTTCAAAAGCGAAAGCCCAATAGAAAGTATGAGAGGCGAACAAAGCAAGGGAAATATAGAAAATATAAATGAATATATTTACTATGTTAGCACCATTATCCTTTGGAGGGGTTGGGGAGGTCGTGAAAGCAAAAGCTAATGCATTAAAACAAAACAATTGGGATGAAAAATTAATACTTACAATTGCATACAGTATCTTTATCTTATATAATCCGATAAATCTCCATAATCTCTTCGAGTATCTTACCAAAATTAATCTTTAAATCAATAAGATTACCACTATGCACATCAAAAACCCAACCATGAACAGTTAATTTACGCTCTTTATATGCTTTCTGAACGTCGGGCGTTTTAATAACATTAAAACATTGTTCCTGTACATTTAACTCAACAAGGCGTTTATACTTTTCCTCTTCGCTTTGCAACGCATCAAGTTCGGGTTTATGCAAGCGATATACATCACGAATATTCCTGAGCCATGGATTTAATATCCCAAGATCAGCAGATTGCATAGCAGCCTTAACTCCATTACAATAATAATGTCCACAAACTACAATATTATCAACCTTTAGATGTGTAACTGCATAATTAATCACCGACATCGCACTTAAATCAGTATTAGGAATCATATTTGCAATATTGCGATACACAAATACTTCGCCGGGCTGCACACCCATCAATTCCTCGGCAGTAACTCTACTGTCGGAACAACCGATATATAATAATTTAGGATTTTGTCCTTTAGATAAGTTCTCAAAATAAGCTGCATCATTTTTAAGCTTTTGCTCAATCCATACTTTATTATTTAAAAAGATCTGTTCGATGTTCATTATTCTATTATTTTTATTTTAAGAATAATAAACCTTAATTTTAAGACAAAGTTTTAATAAATATTAAGGTGTGATAATAATTAGTACATTTGCATAAAATATTTACAATATGAAAAGAATATTCTTGATTCTGATAAGTTGTTGTATAGTTATTCTTTTAAGTTCTTCAACTAGCAAAACACCGAAGAAAACAGAAGAGAAATCAAAGCTGAACAGCCGGCTTGCTAAGGGTTGGAATACCTGGAATACCCGCAGCGTTCTATCCTTTGTTTTGTTGCCCGAATATTATTCTATTGATTTAATGCTTCAGGATAAAAAGACAGGTACCATCCTAAAAGAAGCATTGATAGGTCGCAGAGGAGCAGGAGAGGAGATTGTAACTCCCGGGCCACATTCTTATGATGGTTCCTATACGGAGCAAACTGTTTGGTGGGATAATATAAAGGTAAAAGTTCAAAGTGCAACTAACGGACAGGAATTTGCACTTATAATTACTCCTTTAAATAAGGAAGAAAGCAACTATTTACTCATTAAACCAAGTATATTATGGGATGGCAAAGGTAAGGTGCAAATCAATGCTTCTAATTTTAGCTTTAAGAATAATAATCTAATTAAGACTCTTTATGTAAAGACAGCTGACAAAATAGAATTGTGTGATACTTTATTGAAATGTTCTTTAACAGGAAAAGTATTTATTTCATCAAATAAAAATAAGAGTTCAGGTGAGATAGAAGCCTTTATTACAAAGGCTGAAGACATACAAAAAGCAGAAAAGAAAAGATTTGGAGCCGACAGTACATTATATGATGCAATGCAAACTGTTTTAGCATGGGACGTTATATATGAGCCTACGCATAAAAGGGTAATTGCACCGGTTAGCCGTATTTGGAACTGCGGTTGGGGCGGTTGGGTTTTGTTTGATTGGGACACTTACTTTGCTTCCTTTATGTTCGCTATTGATAACAAAGAATTAGCTTATTCAAATGCTATTGCTCTTACAAAAGAGATCACTAAGAGTGGGTTTATTCCTAATTTTGGTGCAGGTTTATGCAATAGTGAAGATCGGTCGCAACCTCCCGTTGGTTCATTTGTTATTTGGAAAATATATCAAAACTATCCTGAAAAATGGTTTCTCAAAGAAGTGTTTGATGAACTGTTATCATGGAATCGATGGTGGGAGAAAAACCGTGATGTTGATGGGTATATGTGTTGGGGTTCCGATCTATATAATACAGGTGACATTCCTAAATGGTTGAGCCAAGAGGTTGGCAAGAAACAAGCAGCCATGTGGGAATCCGGTCTTGATAACTCTCCTATGTACGACAATGCAGTTTTTGATTCCACAAAACATAAGTTATTGCTTGCCGATGTCGGTTTATTAAGTATGTATATCTGGGATTGTAAAAACTTATCACTTATAGCAAAGGAGTTAGGCAGAAATGATATTAAAGATGAACTCGATATTAGAATAAAAAAGTATTCTAAAAGTCTGGAAACTCTTTGGGATAATAAAACTGGAATATATTTGAACAAAGATCTGACAACTGGTGAGTTTAGTCAAAGCTTATCGCCCACTAATTTTTATCCACTATTAACGGGAGTTCCCACACAAGATAAAGCTGAACGAATGATTAATGAACATTTCTACAATCCTAATGAATTTTGGGGCGATTGGATATTGCCTTCTACAAATAGAAATACTAATGCTTTTAAAGATAACACCTATTGGCGTGGAAGAATTTGGGCTCCTATGAATATGTTGGTTTATCTGGGTATAAAGAATTACAACTTGCCTAAAGCTAGAAAAGATTTAACTGAGAAATCAGCAAATTTGATTTTAAAATCGTGGCTGGAAGAACGTCATATTTATGAAAATTATAATTCAGTAACTGGAGCAGGTTCAGATGTTGATAATAGCGATAAATTCTATCATTGGGGAGCATTGTTAGCATATATTACGTTGTTAGAGCATCAAAATAAATAGCGCAAAGTTTTGTGTATGGAGGCACCCCTCGACTCAGCTCTGGATACGGTCAATTAGGTCGCCGAGCGGAGCCGAGGCAGAAAAACAAAAAGTTTTGTCCTTTTAATGATTTATTAATGAAAGTATAGAATTAATAAGTACTTTTACAGAAAATAAATTAAGAAACAAATTTTATAAATAATACATGAAAAAACTAAATATCTTTCCAAGACATTTACACCAAATTACTAAATATACTGAAGATTATGAAGAAGAGGAAAAATTAATCAGAAAAGCTTTGATTGACTTCCCAATTGACACTGCAGTAATTTTACAATTGTTAATGACTAACTTATGGAGGCAGAATAAACGCGAAGTAAGCATTAGCATAGGAAAAATGATTTTACTATTAGTAGAAGATAAAGAAGATATAAGTAGTATATATTATAGTTTGGGTGTAGATTATAGTGTAATGGACCAAATGGATAAGGCTATCGAAAGTTATAATAAAGCTGTAGAAGCAGATGAAGAAGACTACGAATCGATAATAGACTTAACTGAAATTTATCTGGAAAAGAAAGACTGGGAAAATTTAATTACTACCTTTAACCTAATACCGGATGAAAATGAAGATTTTAATATGGATAAATTTTTCCAACAAGGTTATGCTTATTCAATGTTAAAAGAATTTGCTAAAGCCAAAGATCGTTTTGAAAGGTATAGTGAAAAAGATGCTGATAATTTAGATGTAAAATTTAATCTTGGTTCGATGAATGCGGAGTTGGGTAATTATAGTACAAGTATTAAAATATTTAGTGATATACTTGAAATATATCCCGATAAGGCCGAAGTTTATTATCATATAGGTACCGTATATTGTAGTATGGAGGATCATTATATGGCAATGCATAATTTTCTGGAGGCATTAAAAATAAAACCAAATTACCCTGAGGTGTATAATAATATAGGTGCAACTCAATTTAATGATGAAGGTGATGCGAAAAAAGCAATAGAATATCTTGAAAAAGCACTTGAATTGACCACAGAAGGTGATTCATTAAGAAGTGTTTTATATATGAATTTGTTAGTAATAAATAAGAAAATAAAAAACTATAAAGCTGTGGATTATTATCAAAAAAAAATATTAAATATTTTGGGGTTTGATATACTTAATGAAGAAACCGATGAAGACGATGAAAAATAAAAATCACAGGTTTTAGTTTTTTAAATTAATCAGGAATAGCATTAATACTCATATTTTTCAGTTTATTAAATAGATTGGAAAGGTTAACAAGGTTAAAAATAAAATAGTTCGATGAAACTCAATTAGCCTAAATTGGGCACAGTATGTTGGCTCGGTGCAAAGTTAGATGCTATGCAAAATTTGCAAATAGCACAAATAAATTGTAGTTTTAAACTACAAGACCCAATTTCAAAGGCATGAAATGATTGTATAAAACAACAATACATAACAAACGGATGGCATAAAACAATCATTACATCCTTTCAGGATATAAATTGTGCTAAAGCTTAACAAATCTTTCATCCACAGCCCCCTGATAAATCCAGGAGCTATTTATTCAGAAAAGACTCGTCTTAAATTCTTTTATATATAAATCACCAAGTCCCTATTGTCTATTTTAAATTCCCAATCGTAATTAATAACAGACAGGAAAATACAATTTGTAATCAAAAATATTATTTCTTATAAAGACCGATTAATTAAACTACCTTTGTAAAGTTTTAAAATTACGAAATAATAATAAAAATTAAAAAATCATGCCAATATCAGTAGAACAATTAGTAAAAATTTCAGGACTGAATCCTGCAAGATTAAGGACATATAAATGGGGTGAAGGAATTGAGTCAACATCTAGAGGTGTATATTTGATATCAACTTCAAAAGATATTTTAGCGACAGAACCAATTTTTGAATCAGCTCCTTTAAATGATACAAGTATTTTATATTGGATTGAAAAAGATGAAAAATTGAAAACAGATGGTAAGCCAGCTACATTATTAAACATTAAAGATAGACTAGATTCGTATTGGTTGGCAGATGAAACAATATTATATATTGGCAAATCAAATTCTACGATAGGAATTAGGCAACATATGAGTAATTTATATAATTTAAATCTTGGAAACAATCAACACATAAATACAGGGGTTTGGTTAAAAACATTAGATATATTATATCAACTTCATGTACATTATATATCTTGTGCCCATCCTGATGATAAGAAAAAAGAAATGATTTTAAACTTTAAATCACAGTTCTCCAAAAAGTCAAAGAAAAAACTAATGAACCATTCTCATGAATTCCCTTTTGCAAATAATAAATAATAAGACCGAGATTCCGCTTCTTACTGGGTTTGTAAACCGTATATAATTCATCAGGATTTATCATTAGGTATAGCTAAAACTTTATACCATTGCATTTGTTTTTTTAGCTATTTAAATACATATATAATGGTAAATACTTCAATGTGGATTAAAGCCCTTAGGGTGATACCACAAATAAATAAAAATGAGTGGAACACACTGGATGTGATTTCACGATGGCTTATTATTACAAGAGCGGCTGTTTTTATTATGACTGCTATTGCTGCCGCTGTTGGTGGATTATTGGCGTATCGTAGTGGTAATTTTTCGTGGATACTTTTTGTGCTTTGTTTATTTGGGATAGTGATGGCTCATGCTAGTAATAATCTTCTTAACGACTTGGTTGATCATAAACGAGGAATTGATAAGGATAATTATTACCGTTCACTTTATGGCCCGCAACCTTTAGAACATGGATTGCTTAGCATGAAAAGTTTTATGACTTACCTTTTAATTACACTTGGAATTGCGCTTACAAATGGAATATATCTGGTTGCAGTTACAGGTATGGGGGCACTCTACTTAGTTTGTGCAGGCTTGTTCTTCTTGTTGTTCTATACTTGGCCACTTAAATATTATGGATTGGGAGAGCCTTCTGTAATATTGGTTTGGGGGCCTTTAATGGTTGGCGGAACATATTTTGTTGTTTCAGGCGGACAGTGGGATAACTGGGTTGTACTTCTTAGTTTGGTTTATGCCTTAGGGCCAACAACTGTTCTCTTTGGAAAACATACTGATAAACTTATTGAGGATAAGAATAAAGGTGTGCGTACACTTCCTGTTGTAATAGGTCAGAAAGCTGCCCGTTATTCAACTATAGCATTTTGGGTACTTCAATATGTTTTTATTATTGCTCTTGTGCTTACAGGAAGACTTGGACCTGCAATGCTGATGGTGCTTCTGGCAATCCCTAAATTTATATGGGCTTCTAAGACTTTCATTAAACCACGCCCGGCATCAAAACCAGAGGGTGCTGAGGGCGAAGGATGGCCACTTTATTTGGTGCATCATGCATTTATCTACAATCGTGTTTTTGGGATGCTATTTTTATTAGGTCTCATTACTGATGTTGTTTTGTACAAGCTTGGCTTTGTGTGGAATATCTTTTAAACAAAACAATTCTTTTTAACTACCCTCTGGCTGAAGCTTGTAACTTCAGCCAGAGTTTGGTTGTGCAAAGATTAGATATCAATCAAATAATATTTATTATATCCATAATATTCATTAATTACTTGTAAAGCTTTTCGACTGAATCTTTATTCAGACTTAAAAATTTGTACTTACTATAATTTGAAACAATTGCCAATTTGATTTATCCGTTTAATTTATTAATATATAATGTTGATATAATTGTTTTTAATTAATGATGTTAAAAAGTGAGATATACAACTTCTTTTACAGTGTTGTATATCTCACTACTCAAATATG
>CAIWDQ010000226.1 GCA_903911455.1 uncultured bacterium | reverse complement strand
TAATTAAACAAACTAAAGTATTTATGAAGCATTTTAAGAAATCACCACCTTAGATATTCCTTATTAAATCAAGTTTAAAATCAATTATATTATTTATTCTTTTAAAAAACTTTATAATTTTTATTTTATGAAAAAACTTTTTACTTTTTTATTTATTTTAGTACTTACATTCTTTATTTTTGGCACAAATGTTAAAGCTCAGACTTACTGTACAACAGGCTTATATACCACAGGCTGTACATCGAGCGACCAATTCAATAGTTTTTATTTTGGTTCAATAAGCCAAGCATCTATAACCTGTCCAGGGTCCTCTGGTTATAATAATTTTACATCTATTTCAACTACATTCTTACCTGGCAACTCTTATACTGTAACTGGCACTATTGGTTACGCTTCCAGCGAATATTGCAGAATTTGGATAGATTTTAATAATGACGGAACATTTGACAACACTACCGAGCTTATATATGCAAATACAACTGCTTTAGCAGGATCAATTAATGCCAATATTACAATTCCGATAACAGCAACTCCAGGCCCTCATAGAATGAGAGTCAGATTAGTTTTTGCAACTACTACTTTTGATGCATGTACATCATATACATATGGTTGTGCAAATGATTACACCGTAAATATTACAGGTCTTACTACTCCTTATATATATGGTACTCCGGGTGGTAATAATTATAACTATGTACTGTATGGAAATTCTTCGGCTCCGGTTAAATATGTTATGACTGGTGCTAATCTAACTGGAGGTCCTGGTGTTATTACTCTTACTGCTCCTACTGGTTTTCAAGTTGCCTCAACAATTAACGGATCATATGGTTCATCAGCAATTTTGATATACAATGGAACGACTTTAAATGATAGTGTTTATGTTAAATTTGTACCATTAGCCGCTAATACAAGCTATACCGGGAATATGACTGTTGCAGGTGGAGGTGCATCATGTAACATTTCTTTACAAGGTACATCACAATTAATTTATTGTACTTCGGCTTCTGAATATGCAACATACGATAATATCTCAAATGTAACTTTTGGTGGTATAAATAACAATTCCGGAGGTTCAACTTATACCAATTATTACAGCACTGTAAATCCTGCTCAATTAATACAGGGGGTAAATTATCCTTTATCTTTTACAATTAGCGGTCCACTTTATTCAACTTCTACAAATTATTGTCAGGCATGGATTGACTGGAATCAGGATGGGGTTTTTGATCCGGTAACTGAACTTATTTATAGTGGGACTTATACTACAGCCGGTACCATATTAACAGGGAATATAATAATTCCATTAACAGCAATGACGGGATCAACAAGAATGAGAATAATTGCAGATTATTATTATCAAGCAACACCATGTTTCAATTATGCGACAGGTTCTTATTATTATGGCGGAGAAACAGAAGATTATGCAGTAAATGTTTTAGCTAATACTTCTCCATATATCTCAAGTACTCCACCTTCAAATGCATTTGGATATGTAATTTATGGAAGTTCTTCACCTGTAACTGCATTTACAATTACTGGAAACAATTTAACTGGAGGCTCCGGATCAGTACTTGTGACTGCTCCTACCGGTTTCCAGATATCATTGGCATCTGGTTCTGGTTTTGGTCAAACTGTAAATATACCCTATTCTGGTGGTGTTTTAAGTTCAACATCTTTATATTGTAAATTTGTGCCAACTGCAGCAAATACAGCTTATTCAGGAAATATTACATTTTTGGGTGGTGGTGCAAACTGGACAGTAGGTGTAACAGGAACATCACAATTAATATATTGTGCTTCAGCTTCAGAATATTCCACTTATGATAATATTTCTAATGTGACTTTTGGAAATATAAATAATTCATCCGGAGGTTCAATGTATTCCGATTATACTTTATCAGTAAGTCCGGGACAATTAATCATGGGCGTAAATTATCCACTTTCGTTTACAATAGGAGGATCACTGTATTCATCTGGTTCTACTAATTACTGTCAGGCATGGATTGATTATAATCAGGATGGAATATTTGATCCAGTAACAGAGTTAGTTTATAGTGGAACATATACAACATCAGGAACAATTTTAACAAGTAGTGTAGTAATTCCATTTACGGCTATGACCGGCCCTACAAGGATGAGGATTATTGCAGATTATTATTATTTATCAACTCCTTGTTGGAACTATCCTACAAATTATTACTATGGAGGAGAAACAGAAGATTATACAGTAAATATCCTTCCAAATACTACACCATATATAACAAGCACACCTGCTTCAAACGCATTTGGATATGTTCCCTTTGGAAATTCATCAACAGTAACAATGTTTACTATTTCAGGTAGTAATTTAACTGGTGGTTCAGGTTTAATAACAGTAAATGCACCTACAGGATTTCAAATTTCTTTAGCTTCTGGCTCTGGTTTTGGTTCTAATGTAAGTATTCCATATTCTGGAGGAACTTTATCAACTTCTTTATATTGTAAATTTACACCATTAACAGCTAATGCTTATTATTCCGGCAATCTTACTTTTTCGGGAGGAAGTGCAAACTGGACTGTAGGTGTTACGGGAACTTCAGCTTTAGTTTATTGTGCTTCTAATGCAACATCCACAGCAGATGAAGAATTACTAAATGTATCAATTGGGACATTAAATAATTCATCTACATGTTCATCAGTTGGTCCAGACCCTGGGTCAATTCAGAACGAATATAGTAATTATTCTATATCAGTTGCTCCTCCAACTTTACTAGCTAATCAATCCTATTTATTAAGTGTACAAATTGGAACTTGCGGAGGGAGTTATACTAATTATGCAGGTGTTTGGATAGATTATAATCAGAATGGTGTATTTGATGCCGGAGAACAAGTATATACTCAAACCGCAGCTGTAACCGGACCTCATACTGATACAGCAACTATTACTATCCCTTCTACAGCATTGCCAGGTAATACACGTATGAGAGTTATTGCTCAAGAATCTACTGCTCCTGTTGCATGTGGAACTTATACATGGGGTGAAACAGAGGATTACACTGTAAATATTATTCCTGCTATTCCTTGTGTTGATCCTGCAAATCAACCTACAGCTTTAGTTTTAACGCCTAGTTTCACTACTATATCAGCTTCATTTTCACCTTCAGCAAGTGCAGATCATTATCTTATTATCAGAAGTGCCTCAAATACATTAAGTTCTTTACCTGTTACTGGAACTACATATACTGTAGGTCAAACAATAGGAGGTGGAACAGTTATAGCTTATCAAACCGGTACAACTTTTTCAGATGCTAATCTAAATCTAGGTACTCAATATTATTATTATGTTTTTGCAGCAAACTCATATTGTATTGGAGGTCCAAATTATTTAACCACCAACCCTTTATTGAATAGCACAACAACAAATACATTAGCAAATGGATTACATGGTGTTTACACAATTGATACTACATTGTCAACTGGGGGAACAAATTTTCATAGTTTTGCTGATGCTACACAAGCATTAAATCTAAATGGTGCAAATGGAGCTGTTATATTTAATGTTGCTTCCGGTACTTACAGTGAACAAATTGATATACTCTCGGTAGTTGGTGCAAATTCAGTGAATAATATTACATTTCAAAGTGCTTCCAATAATTATACTTCAGTAATTCTCCAATATAATGCTTCCAATTCATCTAGTAATTATGTTGTAAGATTTAATGGATCTCAGTATGTTACATTTAAAGCGATGACAATTCAACCTTTAAATACTACTTATGCTAATAGCATATTATTAACAAACAATGCAAACAATATTAATATTACTAATAATTTACTTATAGGTACACAAACAAATACTGATAGTAACCAATATGTAATAAGAACAGCAGCAGGGTCAAATTATTCAAATATAAATATCAGCTCAAATAGAATTAATTATGGTGGCTTAGGTGTTTGGTTAGTATCAACAAATGCATCATTATCATCAAATGTTAAAATGAATAATAATTATTTCTACAATACCACAGGTAGACCTGCTCAAATTGGGAATTTAAATGGATTTGAATTTGGGAATAATACAGTATATATTGATGCAACCAAAACAGCTAGTCAAGGTTTATTTATAAGCGGATTAACGGGACAATGGAAATTTCATGATAATAACATGACTAATCTTGGTGGTGCAAGAATCCTGGAAGGATGGACATGTAGCGGAACAGGAGTAGGACAAGAAGCTATGATATATAATAACTATATGTATGCTGGGAGTACTGCTGCTGCTTATGTATGTGATTTAGGTGGTGGATTAAATTATGTTAAATTTCTATATAATACTTTAGTTGGAAGTACTACAGGTTTTAATTTAAATTTAAATAATTTCTATGGGACAAATTCTAATTTAACTATTGAAAATAATATATATTCTGGAACACTATCATTAATTAATATTACTGTAGCTCCAACAACTTATACAATAGATTACAATGATTATTACACAACTGGTGCAAATATTGGAACGTTTGCAAGTACTGCCTATACTACTTTGGCAAGTTGGAAAACAATAACTGGACAAGAATCTCATTCTATTGCAGTAAATCCAAATTTTATTACAACTGGAGATCCTCATGTTAGTAATTCTGCTTTAATTGCTGGTATTGCTATACCTGGTATCAATACTGATATAAATGGACAAACAAGAGCAAGCATCCCTACAATTGGAGCTTCTGAATTACCACCTTGTTTTAGTCCAACAAATCAACCATCTGCTTTTGTTTTCTCAGCTAGTTATTTGTATGTAACTGGGTCCTTTACTTCTTCTCCAGATGCTGACCATTATTTAATTATTCGCAGCACGAATTCAACTTTATCTTCAACTCCATTAAATGGAACAAATTATATCGCAAACAATCCATTTGGAGGAGGTGTTATTGTTTCATATCAAACAGGTACAACTTTTACAGATAACGGATTAAATCCTGCAACACAGTATTATTATTTTGTATTTGCTACTAATTCACTTTGTAGTGGAGGTCCTTTATATTTGACCCTAAATCCATTATCTCAGTCTGTAAATACAACTACACCTGCTACTTTACATTCTGTTGCCAATGATGTTTGGTCAAACCCAACAACATGGTCAACCGGTACTGTTCCTACATTTATGGATTCAGTATATATAGATAATGGCTTTACTGTTCATGTTGACAACATAACTGATTCATGTTATAATTTAGTTGTAAATAATGGTGGCACATTAGATGCTTCATCTAAAACAGGAAAATTAAATATTGGAGGAAATGTTTTTAATAACGGGACTATAAATTTTTATGTTGACACTGCAAATTATTCAGTTATACAATTTATTGGTTTAGCAAATTCAAATTTCACAGGATTAACAGGAACTACAAACCTATATCAGTTAACGATTAATAAAACATTAACTGGAACTACAATTACTCCAACAAGTCCTACTCTTGAAATTAACTTACCAACTCTAACTATTCTGAATTCAAATGCTGATTCAGCAGGATTCATTAATTTAAGTCCAATGAATGGAATCGTTAAATTCTCAGGTAATAATACCTTAACAAATAGACTTTTTTCAACAGTAGCATATACAATACTTACAACTGGAGGCTTATGGATCAATAATCCTAACTTAACTGTAGTTGGTCAAGCTGGAAATGTTGGAATGAGTGGATTATTACATATCTCTCAAGGAATATATAATATTGGAAAAACTTCAAGTTATAGCATGACTTTAAACGTTGGATCTTATTTTTATCAAGATGGTGGATTTATTAATTCAACTGGGAGAATACTTAGTACAACAGCTGGAACTTTCGTTATGAGTAATGGTACCATGACAGTAAGTACTATTAGCAATACCAATAGTTTATCAGGTGAGTTTGATTATAATACAACTACTCCTGTTTTATTTACAATGTCAGGTGGAACAATTATTGTTCAGAATGCAAATTCAAATGCAACTGCCGCAAATAGATTAGATGTTAGGTTCCCACCTATCACAGCAACAAATTATAATGTAACTGGTGGTTCAGTTCAACTTGGCAATAGTTTATCATCTACAACTGCTCAAAATTTTGTAATCCAAGGTCAATTTTGGAATGTTTTAATTGACACTACTACTGCTCAACATGGTATTAAATTATATGCTGCAACTAATCTTTTAAATAATTTTACAAATCCTGGTAATGGAATTTTTTATCTTGGCTATAGTACAACAGGTATGCCATTAACAGTTTATAAAAACTTCTTTAATAATGGACAAGTTCTTGGGAATCTCTCTACTGCAAGTGCAATAAATTTCAAGGGGAATCTACCTCAAACTTTTACATGTTCTAATACATCAATATTAGGTAAAGTTACTATCAATAATCCTACAAATGTAACAATATCGCCTTCTATTATAAACTATGGCTTAACTTTAAATAGTGGTATTTTGAGCTGCCCATCAGGTACTGTTACTTTGGGAGATGGAACTGCAAATACATTTACATTAACGAAAGGATTTGGAAATCTAACAACAAGTACAGCCCCTTTATTTAACCTGACTAATATGACATCCAATTACATACTTAACGATACAGTTGTTTTAGGAGGGACATCAGTTAACAATCTGATTTCCCCAGTTATTAGTGGATCATTAACATTGAATAATGCAAAAGGATTAACACTTAATAAAAGTGTAAAAGTAGGAAGTTTAATATTTACATATGGAAAGATAAATACATTAACGAACGTTTTGACTGTTACAAATACAGCAACAACATCTATTACAGGTTATTCTTCTTCAAATTTTATTATTGGTAATCTAGCTCGGGCACTTCCCGCCAATTCCACAAATACCGGTTCTTGGATTTATCCTATTGGAACAGTATCTAATGCTCTGGATACTATATTATACAATCCATTTACAATAATAAATCCTAAAACAGGAACTACTCCTTATATAAAAGTATCAGTTATGAAAGGCAATTTCTCAGGTGCACCTGGAACCTATCTGCAAACAGTAAACACTGATAGGAGATGGTCTGTGGTACTTGATTCTGGTATTTTCAATTATTCAAGAATATCCGTTTATGATACTAATATCAATTCTTTAAAAATGATAGGAGTTTCCCCAACCATAAATGGTACATTTAATGGTATAAATAGCATACTAAGTACAAATACATTTACTACAAAAGACTCATTAACTATAATTGCACCTTTATATTATGCTATAGGTTTAAAAAATCCTATGACTTATGTTAGTAGTACTACTACTCAAACTAATACTGCTTTAGTACCACCATTTTCTTCTAATCAACAGATTATTGGCTTCCAAATTACAACTATAGGTAGCGCAAATCCTTTAGTAGTCTCTCAAATTAATTTTAATGCAAATGGAACAACAAGTGTTGCAAATGACATTAGTAATATTAAGCTTTTTTCTACAGGGACTAATTCAACTTTTGCAACAACTACTGTTATAGATTCTACTAATAATTTTGGTACTGGTTCATTTAATTTAAATCCATCCGCATTAACACCATTTAGTCTATCAGAAGGAACTAATTATTTATGGTTGACTTATGATATTAATTCAAATGCAGTTCTCAATGATGTTTTAGATGCACAATGTTTATCTATTACTGTTGATGGTATTCCAAGAGTTCCAACAATTACTAATCCTATTGGTAACAGAACAATTTTCAATATTCCTTATACACTATTCTTTTCAGAGAACTTTGATGAAGTATGGACTAATGCTGAAGATATAGGTTGGACATGTACACAAACATTAAACGACAGATGGCATAGAGATGATTATTCTGGAACAGATTGGACTTTACCAACCTCAGGTGCTTATTCTCCAACCGGAGCATTAAGTACCTCACATTCGGCAAAATTTCATCAATATTACGCAACTTCAGGAACAACAGGTGATTTAATTTCACCAACTATTAATTGTTCAGGCTCTGTAGGTGTTGATAGTTTATCTTTTTATTATATTGATGTAAGTACCGGTGGTGGTAAAATAGATGTGTATTTATCAACAGATAATGGAACAACCTGGGGCTCTAGCTTAACAACAATTACTACTTCTGCAACATGGACAAAATATGCTATATCATTAGGGAATGTAAGTTCATCACAGGTTAAAATAAAGTTTACTGCTACATCTGATTATAGTGTTTATGATATTGGTATAGATCAGATCTCAGTTTATTACCAGGGTCCTAATGTGTATCCTAATATGAAAATCTTATCTACAACAGCTTCTCAACCTGTTCTTTCAAATATTATTTCAGGTTTAACAAATCAACAGGTTTTAACATTAAAAGTTATCTCCCAATATTCAACAAATCCTTTATCAGTTAATTCTTTAATTTTAAGCACAAATGGCTCAACTAATGCATTAACAGATATTGATTCAGCCAAAGTTTTCTTTACCGGTACCTCAAGTACATTTGCTACTACAAATCTATTTGGATCAATTGGTAGTCCAAATGGTACTTTTACAATTAATGGAACAAAAACATTGACCGGTACACAGTCTACATCTATAATTGATACAAATTATTTCTGGCTTGTATTTAATCTAAAAAATACTGCAGTTCAGTTTGACTCAATAGATGGGGAGTATAATTTAATAAATGTTTCGGGTACAACTTATATCCCAGAATTATCTGCTCCTATTGGTAAAAGATGTGTTAGGTCTCAATTAAATGGTATATATACAATCGATAATAGTTTACCATCAAGTTCAACCAACTACATTGATTTTACATCAGCAGTAAATGATCTTAATACTTTTGGAATTTCCGGATCTGTTACATTTAAGGTTAAAGCAGGTCAAACATTTCCATTAACATGTACTTCTACTAATAACTATGGTATTAAAATTACTACGAGCGGAACAAATATTAATCCAATAATTTTTCAAAAAAATGGAACAGGTGCTAATCCTATATTAAGTATTACAGGATCTACTTCTACAAGTGATGCAGGAGTATGGTTAAATAGTAGTAATTATATTACTTTTGATGGTATTGATATTAATGATGCAGGAACAGCCTTAGAGTTTGGAATTTATTTTTCCGGTACAGCTTCTTTAGGATGTAATAATAATACTATAAAAAATACCAACATAACATTAAGTACCTCTAATACCGCAACTATTGGTATAAATTTACTTTCAACTGCAACATCAACAAATGGTAAAAACAGTTATAATAAGTTTTATAACAATACAATTAAAAATGCTCTATCTGGTTATAAGTTTTTAGGTACTAGTACAAATCTTGATCAAAGAAATGAGATAGGCAACCAAAACAGCGGTAGAAGTCGAGTGTTAAATGCAGGATTAACTACTTCAGCAACAGCATATGCTATAAATGTAAGTTATCAGGATAGTTTGCAAATTTTCAATACTCTAATTGATACAGTAAAATCATCAACTACTGGAGCTTTAGCAGGAATATATGGTGCTAATAAACTTACTCATTTTAACTTTTATGGAGATACAATTCGTCAAGTATCTGGAAATACTCCTTATGGTATATATCTTACTTCCTCTTCTTCGACTGGTGCTAATAACATTAATAACTGCTTATTTAATCAAATCACTTCAACTGCAGGAACAATATATGTGTTCAGGCCTTATACAGCTTTAGATACTTTATATTTTTATAATAATGACATTAGCAATATTACTCAAACTACAACTAGCGTTATTGAGGGGCTATATTTATCATGTACTGGTTTACTTAATGTGTTTAATAATAAAATTCATGAACTAAATTGCACATCCACTACTTCAAATACAAATTATGCTGATGGAATCTATTTAGGCAGTACAGGCACATTTAATGTTTACAATAATATGATCTCTAATATTACTCATCCATATTCTACTGCTTCACCTGGAGTTAGAGCTATCTCGGTTGCTTCTACAGGAACTAATCGTATTTATAATAATACGATTTATCTTGATAGTACTAACACAACTGTTGCTGCAGCATTTTGTTCGGCTTGTTTATATGCAGCAGCAGCTACTCCGCTTGATTTGAGAAATAATATTTTTGTTAATAAGAATAATATGGCATCATCAACTAAATATGCAGTTGCTTTCTGGTACAATTCTGCTACATTAACGAGTATCGCAAGTACTACAAATAACAACTTGTATTTTGCAGGGACTCCAGGTGCAAAGAATCTAATTTTTTATACTACTTCGGGGTATCAAACATTGGCAAGTTATCAAACTCTGATGACTACAAGAGATCAAGCTTCATATACTGATGATGTTCCATTTATTAATAAAACAACAAAACCATTTAATCTTCATATTAATCCTGCTATTGCTACAAATGCTGAAAGCCATGGACAGAGAATAACTACTCCTATTGCAATTTCAACTGATTTTGATGGTGACAAACGTTTTGGTGAAACAGGATATTCAGGGAATGGTTCATATCCAGATTTAGGTGCTGACGAATACAATGGTATTCCGATATCTAATATTCCTCCGGTAATTACTTTCACTTCATTACCAAATTCTACTTCTTTAACAGGGGTTTATCTAAATAATGTTTCGATTACTGCTCCTTTGAATCACATTAATACTACCACATTTAAACCAAGATTATATTTCAAAAAATCTACTCAAGCGAGCGATAGTTTACATTGGATGTATACTGAACCATTATCAGGAAGCACAACTACGAATTTCAATTTTTATTTAGACTACAACTTACTAAAATCATCAACTGACAGCGTAGTTACAGGAAATACTATTCAATATTTTATTGTTGCACAAGATTCAAGTACAATTCCAAACGTTGGAAAAACTGCCGGATTATCAGGTACAGTTTCAAGTGTAAAACTACTTAGTACAAATTTAACTTTAGTAACATCTCCTTCTTCATTCAACGTACTTATTCCAGTAAATGGTATATATAATGTTGGTTCTGGACAAACCTTTACAAATTTAACTACTAGTGCTGCTTCCGGTTTCTTTAATTATATAAATAGTAATGTAGTAACAGGAAATATAACTGTAAATATAACTTCGAATATTACAAACGAAACAGGTGCAGTTGCTCTTAATACATATATATCCGAAGGTGTAGGAGGATATACTATTACTATTCAACCTGCTGATTCTTCATTAAAAGTTATTGCGGGTACTTATGCCGGTTTACTAATCAGGAATATGGGGGCGCCAAATGTTATTGTTAATGGAGCTTATAATGGATTTGGTCACTTTTTAAAATTCATAAACTATAGTACTACAGGAGCAGGAATCCAATTTAATACAGGAGCCAACAACTGTGTATTAAAGAATTGCTATCTCAGAGATTCATTAAACACAGGTACTTCTAATTTTGGTGTTAGTATAACAGGCGGAAGTGTAAATAATCTGACAATTGATAATAATATTTTTGAGAAGTTTTATTATGGTATTAATGAAGCTGGAACTTCTTCTTTAATTAATACTAATTTATCAATTACTAATAATATCTTCGGGTCAGATTCTCTTGCAGCATCTATTGCTTATGGAGGTATTAATCTTACTGGATATTGTTCTGGTGTTACTATTTCTAACAATATTATTAAAGATATTAAAAATAGTACAACCACGATTCCATTCGGGATCTATTTACAAACATCTGTTAAGAATGCATTAATCTCAAATAATTTTATTCGCGACATTGTTTATACTGGGACAAGTGGTTATGGTGGTATGGGTATTAGATTAACAACCGGTGATACTGCTAGTAATATCAGTATAATTAATAATGTCCTTTATAATATATACGGTGATGGTTTCACAGCAAGCTGGGCTGCTCGCGATATTGTTGGTATTAACATTCAAGGAACTATGGGAGGTGTAAAACTTTACAATAATAGTATTAATATGTATGGAAATACTCAGGGTCGTAATGCAGCTACAATTAATGCAGCTATGTACATTAGCACCACTGCAAATAATATAGATTTAAGAAATAATATTATTGAAAATACTATTTTAAATCCAAATAATACTGGTGGAAAATCTTATGCTATTTATTGTGATGCACCGGCAACAGCCTTTAGTAATAGTGATTACAACATATATTACACATCAGGTAGTCAAGGTGTACTAGGTTATTTAGGTTCTGCTAAATCAGATATTATTAGTTGGAGAACTGCTACAACTAAAGATTTCCATTCATTATTTACAGATCCAATTTATACAAGTAATACTAATTTAATTCCTAGCAAATGCCCTACTTCTCCAGCAATAGCATCAGGTTCTCCACTAAATGTAGTTACTAATGATATTGTAAATTTAGGAAGAAGTCAATTAAATCCAACAATTGGAGCTTATGAACTAGGTTATGCTAAAAAACTTAATGTTTCAGCAATGCTTCAGGAATATTATAATGGACCTGGAATATTGATGGATCATACTTATGATATGGATGAAAATACTGGAGATTTGTTTGAAATATTTCAACATCCTGTTGTAGATACTATACAGATGTTAATTATGAATCCTGCAACAATGGATCCTTACAATAGTCTAAACACTGCTGAATATAGATATGATGGTTTGTATCTAAATGAAGATGGAACGATTACTCCCGAAATTTCTCTACCATCTAACATGACAGGGTATCGATATATTGTTCTTAACCACAGAAACAGTATTGAAACCTGGAGTGATTCGGTTGATTTTTCTTGCTTAGCTATTAATTATAATTTCTACAAACAACCAGTTTCAACATTATTCCCAGGAAATATGCTTGTAGACAGCACTGCCGGTGTATATAATGGCTCTTTAATATGGGGCGGAGACATAGGAGACCTTTATGTGCCATTTAGAGATGGAGTAGTTAACATTTATGATTTATCTGCAGTATTTGATGCAATTAATGACCCATCTGGCGTCTTAAGTTCAGGCTATAGTGTTCAGGATGTTAATGGCGATGGAGTAGTTAATATTTATGATTTATCTATGGTTTTTGATAATATAAATGCTGGTGCATCCAGTGTAAACCCAGGAACTATTAAGAAAAAGAAGTAATAGTACTATTTTAAGTTAAAAGAATAAACCTGATTTAATATTGGGTTTGTTCTTTTAATGTTTTTCATAATAACCTTAAGGCTGCTAAGTTAAAATTAGTAGCCTTTTCTTATTACTTAAATTATATAAATATGATATATGTGATTCATTACTAATAAAAAAAATGCCCTACTGTTGTCAGTAGAGCATTCAACATTTTTATTATTAAATTAACATTATTATGAAAACACAAAATTACATCTAAAATAAAGATTTGTCTATAAGGCAAAACCTGATTTTTTACATTTATTTTCCTTAGTTATTATTCTTTTTTAAAAAAGCACTTTAAAAATCCAATCAAAATAGATGTAAAGACATTTTTAACAAAAAGACACTTCTTTTGTTTATAATACTAATTTTTACATTACAAACTCATTCCAATACAACTATAATTAAAATGAAGAAATTAGTTTACATTCTATTTCTAAGCATAATTACATCATCATCATTTGCTCAAGATCGAGTATTTGCATATACCTATCAATCTAATGTATTAAACAAAGGTGCTTTTGATCTTGAATTTCACAACCTGTTATCTACAGGAAAAGAAGGACAAAATAGTCCTTATATTTTTGGTCAGAATCTTAATCAACGTATTGAATTTGAATTTGGATTAGGACATAATCTCCAAACTGCTTTTTATATCAATTCTGAGCTGTCGAATACTGCTACTTCTACGTCAACTGAAATTAATCAAGAATTAAAAATTAGTTTTAGTAACGAATGGAAGTTAAAGTTATCCGATCCCGTTGCAAATGTTATAGGAAGTGGTATTTATGAAGAGTTTGAATTTGGTGGAAATAATGTTGAATTTGAAACTAAACTTCTATTCGATAACCGTATTTCAAAAGAGTTGTTTGCTTTTAATATTGTGTATAAATACGAAATTGAAAGGGTGATAAATAAAACAAACAATGTTGCGACTGCCGATTGGGCTCATAATGGTGCTTTTGAACTGTATTTCGGTTATATGCATTTCTTTAAACCTAATTTTAGTTTAGGTATTGAAGCTAAGAATAACAATGATATTGTACAGGGTGTCGGGAGAATAAATTCAGTTGTCTTTGCAGGGCCTGCAATGCATATAAATATTGAAAAATGTTTTATCTTGCTTACAACTATGCCACAGATCGTAAATCTTTATAAAACCAATATAGTTCCAGGTAAGATGGATTACTATTATCACGAAGCTGCTGAATTTAGTTTATTAGTAGGATACGATTTCTAATGAAAATATTTAATTGCATTATTATACTCATAATATGCAGCATAATTTTTAGTTGTGCTGCACAATTATATATTCCATCATCTTCTGATCCAAAAACCCAGCAAGAGTTATCAGATGGGCGAAAATTATATGTTAATAAATGTGGAAATTGTCATAACCTGCATCTGCCTAAAGAATACAATGCAGTTGAATGGAGAACGCATTTAGATGCTATGAAAATTAAAGCTAAGATTACCGAACCAGAAAAAGAACTTATTTATAAGTATCTAATCTC
>CAIWDQ010000225.1 GCA_903911455.1 uncultured bacterium | reverse complement strand
CAAATGGGATTGAAAATTTTGTTTTGTTATCTATTATTATACCCTGAATAATTTTCCCATTAGTATATAAATATAAAAGAATAAAAAAAGCACTAATAATAACTTTTCTCATAAAAAATAATACTTATAAAGATCAGCTATCTTAGTATAAAAAAAAGATAGCTGATTACATATACTATAATAAAATTAACTCTCTGGAGGACAAGGAACTTCATTATCATTTTCATCATAACAATGAGTATGATCCCTAACATATCTACCTGATGCTCTTTGTCCTGCTGCTTTTGCACAATGTCCGCGTTTACCAGTGCACGTACCGAATAAACCTCCAATCCATCCTTTTGTATCTGCCCATGCTTCACCACATGCTGAGCCTGTATATTCTTGACGAATTTCTTTTTTTGTTTGTGCTACAATTACATGCCAGGGATTACTATCACTAATTCTTGCATCATGCCAAAAATTACCACTATATCGTGCAATTGATAATGCACCCCATATTACATATTTATCATTTTGTAAAATATTTGTATCACTTAATAAAGTTGTTTCTAAATCATTGATATGATCATTAAAATAAGTGTTATTTTCAATATAAGATACTATAATATCATTTAAATTACTTAAATAATTAAATTGATATGTGGTTATTTTATTAGCATTTAATAAATCATTAGCATAATCTTCTAAACTTTGATTTTTATCCATATTGTCATAAATTCCATCATAATAAGACAATTCATGATCTTTACTATCGTTATTTATTGAATCCAAATAGTTAAGTCCGAATTCCCCAATTGAAGTGGAAGTAATAAATGGAAATCCATACATATTTCCAATAGCATATAACACTTCATTATGTTGTTGTCCAATTGTGTCATATGGATTAATCCAATAGCTTTTTAATTTAATAATTTTACTAGAATTAGTAATATTATTTGTTTTTGATGGGTCTTTTCTGCAAGATAAAAATATTATTACTGCTACAATAAAAAGACCTAAAATAATTAATGTTATTTTTTTCATTGTTGTTTTGTTTTAAATTAGATTGCAAATATAACTAAATATTAGCTAAAAAACAAATAATTCGATGTTAAATATTTGTTATTTTTGTTATTGTAAAAACAATTAATTATCAACTAAGCATTTAAGAATAAAAAATAATATTCTAAAAAAAAAAGCCCAACCACTTATGGTTGAGCTTCGTTATCTTTAATTCGTAATTAACTTAAGTAACAATAAATCCTACTGGTTCGCTGGGTACACCTATTTCTCCTTCTGTGTTTTCAACACAAGCAATAAACCATGCTTTCTGATAAAGCACATCTTCGGTATGTGTAACCATTTTTAAACTACGTTGTACATTACCAATGAATTGAAAGGTTGCAAAAGCCGGTGCCATTTCTGTAGGATCGGTATAAGCTCTATACAATAGTACATCTTTTACTCCATCTTCTTTTCCTCTGCCTTCTTTCACAGTTGAGACGATTAATAACTTATGAAATAAATGACCTGTCTCTTTTAAAGTAATAGCAACTCTTTTAGAATCTGTGCTCTGTGCACGTCTATTGGTTGTAGCTGCCAAAGGAGTACTGCGTTTAATACGAAAAGCCTCATAATCGGCTGTTATCGCATTTGGACTAATAGCTACCTGATCGTACAAATGATGTAATTTTTCGTATGCAACCACTTCTTTAATGATTAATTTTAAGCCATCTGTGACTTCTGTTGTACGTGTTCCTTTTTTATTATTATAAGCTGCCATTAATACATCCCATCTTAGCTTTGCATCAGCCAAATATACCAAATGTTCCGGCAGCCAGCCAAGTCTTGCCCCATTGGTTTGTCCAACAGGTGGCGGGCAAAGCATAATTATATAACCACATATGGTTATAAAGTCAATATTAAACCCTCTAATACTGCGTCTTAATCTAGGTTCTGAATGTGCCATTTTATTTTATTTTAATTAATAAATATTTCTATTGTTTTTTT
>CAIWDQ010000224.1 GCA_903911455.1 uncultured bacterium | reverse complement strand
TTATAAAATAATTAAGAATTATAAATTATGAATTATGAATGAAAAGTAATAATTCATCACTACTGTCCGGTTTTAACTACCATAATGTCAACTGATTTGGATTATCGTTATCTTCAAAATTGTAACTCGATCGGCTAAACAGTTTATTTATAGGTGTCTTTTCAAACATAGATAGGCTTAAAACTTGTAATAAAGTGTATAAACTTTGGTTTAATTTAAGTTTTTTCTTTACAATTGCGACTAATAAATATGTGCAAATAGCTATCCATATTTGACAATAAACTGCATTTCTACTATTCCCATAAAATGATTTAATCCTTAAATGTTGTTTTATCCATTTAAAAAATAGTTCTACCTTCCAACGTTCTTTGTATAATTGTGCAATTATTAAAGCCTCTAATTTAAAATTGTTTGTCAAGAAGATATATACTATGCCAGTATCAGCATCACGATATTTTATTAACCTTAAGTATTCAGGATATTCCTTTTTCTTATAGTATCCAGTTAACTTAATCGATTGATCATAAATTAAACCTGTTGTTTTATCTACTTTACGACTATACACTCTTCGATATGCCATATTAGTCTTAGCCCTTGTTACAAAAAAAGCGTGTTGTTCTGTAATATAAGTATACAAACGATAATAATCGACATAACCTTTATCCATAACATAAATAGAACCTGGCTCAATGGGTAGGGTATCTATTACATTAACTTCATGACATGCTCCTTCTGTTATGTCTATAAATACAGGGATAGAACCTCGTAAGTCTAGTAGTGTGTTTATCTTTACTGCTCCTTTTTTCTTACGAAACTTTGCCCAAGGGAAAAGGCTTAGGCATAAATCGATTGTGCTACTATCTAATGCGTAAGCAATATTATCTATTTCAATTTTAAACTCGTTATCCTCAATATAGAGTTCTCTAGCTTGCTTAATAAGTACTTGTGCAAAGTCAGCATAAATTCGCCAATCACGTTTCTCATTTGCATCTGCTAATGTTGATCTTGGTATAATGCCTTTTATTCCCGAGTGATAGAGCTTTTTATAAAATGCAGTAAAACATGCTTCAATATCTCGTAGACCTTCTCTGAATGTTATTTGAGCAAAACTCATTACATAAAAATGCTCTCTACAAGTAAATTGACGAACACGATAATCTCCTTTATATTTATTAACACATTTAGAAAACTCGTATTCTGGTATAAAAGACATCAATTGAGAAAAAACGGTACTTCCTATGTTCATTGCTTTGTAGATTTATAAATCTACAAATCTAAATTGATCTTATGAAATTCAAATCGAAAAATAATTAAACACCTTTGGATTGCTTTATTATCAATAGATAGGGAGGTTTTATTTTTTTCTTAACCGGACACTAGTGATAATTCATATATAAACAAAAAGCGGCTACCTTTAATTAGATAACCGCTCTTTTTCTTTTTGTAATTTTATGCACTTCAAGCTTTATGCACTCTTTGTATTCCTAATAGCCTAACAGTCTA
>CAIWDQ010000223.1 GCA_903911455.1 uncultured bacterium | reverse complement strand
TTAATGTCAACTGTACATTAGGTTAATGTCAACTGTTTAAACGCCCTTTGTTGACCTAACATTAACCCTTTCTGTACCTGACTATAAGTTAATGTGTCTGACGGAATCGGTTAAAATTAACCTGACTATAAGTTAATCTGTCTAACAGAATCGGTTAAAGTTAACTTGATTATAAGTTAATCTGTCTGACAGAATCGGTTATAATTAGTCGACCCTCAAAAAGTCAATTTTATTTTTGAAGGGAATAAAAAGTTTAACTGTAATATTATTTGAGCGAAAAAATCTTGAACAAAAATGAGCATCTTCTTTTTGAAGATGTTCAGGACTCGTTTAAAGTTCATTGCCGATGCTGCTAACATTAAATTTATTGCATCACCTGTTGTTCCTTTAAGATAATTTCTGATCATTCTGTGGTCGTATTTCAGATGACCTATTGTTGGTTCAATTGCCGCTCTTCGTTTGTGCCTTCTACGTTTTGTGATTGTAATGTTTTTATCTGGCTTTGGTGTGTGCAGGTAAGTATTGTTTATTTTCTTTGGTCCTCTATAACCTCTGTCCAAAAATATGTTTCGAGCTTCGTTTCCTGTTAATCTTTCATATTGTTTTATGGCTTCGGGTAATGTCTTTGAATCGTGAAGCGTTTCTGTGAAATTTAATGCTCCTACAATTACTCCTGAACTTTGTGTGATGAGCAAAGATGCTTTACTTCCAAACTCAAATTTTTTATGCTCTTTGCCTTTGGTGTAGCATTTTGTTTGTGGTTCGTGCAGGCTGTAAATTTTATTTGTATCGCTTCTTTTTTGTGATAACACTCTTGCGAATAATTGTAGATCAATGCCATGCTTATCCAATGCTTGTGGTGTTAACTTTCTTTCTAATTCTCGCACTAATCGACCTGCTATTGTTTTAACTTTTTTGCTTGCCTTGCGTGCTTTTACATCACCTCCTTTATTGCGCCTCAGCCGTTGAATGATACTTAATTTTTTTATTGTTTGAGTGTAGCTTTGACGTAATTCAACATCTTCCTTTTGAGCTATTAAATTGCATTTTGTGATAATCTTTTTGTACAACTTATCATCAGTTGGATACGTGATATTTTTTTCTTGAACAGTTGTATCTCCACTTAAATTATTATCATCTGCATCTTTGCCATTTACTCGGATACTTTCTTTAAAAATCAATTCAGCCCCTTCTTCACCTATGCGTTTTCTGAACTCCACCAGTTCTGTTGGAACACATGGTGTAAGCGGAACAAACGATTGCTCTCCGCTAAAGTACTGATAGTAGCTGTTCTCCGACCATTGTTCAACCACACTTTCGTCACTCAAGTTACGAAGTTGTTTTAAAATCAATAACGATACCATCAGCCTGATTGGCTTGGCTGGCGCGCCTTGCGTTAAGCTGTAATGTTTTGAAAATGTTTCCTCAAATAAATTCCAACTGATAATAGATGCTAATTGAAATAAAGGATGTTTATGATCCAATTGGTCTTCAAAGCTGCTGAAAAAACCAATTTGTGTAGTGCGTTTTTGTTTTGATAGCATACACAAATCTGCAAGTTTTAAATTGTTTTCCTCTTATTACTTGCAGATTTTTATGCACGTTTTATCTTCATTAACTGTTGATATTACTGAGCTTGTTTTGTTTTTGAGGATCGACTAAATAAAGTTCAACCCCTCTGGGGTTGTATGCTTATAGATGATTGTACAGCTATTAATATTCGACTCCTGCGGAGTCAAACTTCTCACTCTATCACAACTTTTGCCACAAAAGTTCCACCGGAAGTTTCAACTTTTAAAAGATACATTCCGCTTGATAGAATATGATTAGCATTTACCTCAATCATGTTATCGTAGGTTGAAAAAGATGTAATAAACTTTTTCAGCATATCATACACGATGACATTTTTTAAGCCTGAAATATCAACGAAATTAATATTGAAATTACCATCATTTGGATTGGGATAAACCATTACCTGTGCGCCACTAAACAAGTTTACTTTTATTGGATCAGATGAATTGCTGCACCCATCAGTGCTGTCAACTTTTATATAATAGGTTCCGTTTTTATGGATATACAATGTTTGTCCTTTATACGGATTTGAAATGGAATCAGTATCCAAAAACCATGTATATTTATTATTGGTTATAGTGGCTTGAATAAGAATATTTGGAACTAATTCTGTTAGTGGTTTTACAGGATTTTGTTTTACTAAAATGGAATGTGTTGCACTATCGCTGCAATTACCTTGTTCCATAATTTTTAGTTGAATATTGTATGCTCCTGTTTTTGAATACGATTTAGTAAAACTTGCATTAGTATTTGTTGTTGCATCTCCCAAGTTCCACAATCTATTATATGTTCCGTCTGATATATAGGAAGTATCTTTAAATAAAAAGTTGTTTTCATTTAAACATTGAACTGAATCATTAACAGTAAATCCTGCAACAATTTTGGGATATACAGTAATTTTTACCTGCGATGAATCTGTTGGAATGGTGCAACCATCCGTTAATTTTAATTGATAGGTTACAGTTTTTAATGGCGTAAATAAATGCGTAAACGATTTATAGTTTGAATCAATAAAGGTTGAACTATCGTTTAGGTTTTTCCAATTGAATTTATACTGCAACGAATCTCCACCTTTGGCAGTGGCTGTTACAGAATAGTTATTCCCAAAACAAAATGCTGTATCAGCACTAAGCCTTAATTGCAAACGAGGCAACACATCTATTTTCACATAATGATTATCGGTTTTATTTACACAGGCATATTTACTTTTCAAAAGAAATATCCTGCTGCTGTCGCTTATTAGTTTATAAAATGATGAATCAGTTAGCGATATAAACTGTGTAGCATTTTGTAAGTAACTCCAGTTAAAATGATAAGCTGCCGCATCAGTTTGCCAGCCGTTAACACTTAATTGCAAAGGAACACCTCGACAAACCAATGTATCATTACTCATGGTTAAGTTTAATGGAACACGCAACCGTAAATTAAATGTATCAGAAGAAGAAACTGAACAACCATCGCTTAATATTACTCTATATGTACGCGATGAATCGGGAACAAACCTTATGCGCATCAATTGGTCATTTGTGGCAAAACTCAAAGTGTCGGGCAACTTAAATATATTAAGTGTTCGGTGAAGTGAATCTCCACCAAATACCATTGGTTGCAATACGAGTGTATCACTTTGGCAAAACACGGTATCATGCAATGGAGAAAATGATAAAGGTTTTCGCACATTTACCACCACCGTATCATAAACTGAGCAATTATTTGTTGCTGTAAGAATATAAGTAACACTTGTATCAGGTTTTACAATAGGAAGTTTTGTAATAGCATCATTCATAAATGCAGCAGGTTTCCAAAGGTATTGTGTGGCTGATGAATTAGAATCTCCCAAATGGATGGTT
>CAIWDQ010000222.1 GCA_903911455.1 uncultured bacterium | reverse complement strand
TTTAATAATTCTTATATATACATTTACTGTAGCTTTATATCCTTTAGAATAGGAGAGGCTAGGTAATAAAAAAAGAGGCTGTCTAATTAAAGACAGCCTCTCCTTTTTAAAATATATTATAAACTAAGATTATTTAACAACAACCATTTTCTTTGTTGCAATATTCTTGTCAGTTTTTAATGTATAGAAGTAAGTTCCACTTGCAAATCCGTTTAAGCTAACTTCAATGCTATAGAAACCTGCTGATTTACGTCCTTCATAGAAAGATTTTACTTTATTACCTAAGAAATCGTAAATATCAACAGTAACATTGTCTGATTTCTTTAATTCATATGAAATTCTTGTAGAATTAGTAGCAGGATTTGGCATATTTTGGTATAATGTAGCATTTAAAGGATTATTTTCTTTAATACCTACTTGATCAGTAGTGCGTGTATTTAATCTGATCATTGGTGGAGAAGTACCTCTTGAATAATAATACCATGTATTGTCAGTATCATATACATATTGTGCATAATCAGGTTGAGGAATGTTGCTGCTACCAACTGCTACCCAAACAGTATCAGAACCTCCGAAAGCCTGTAGAGCTACAAAATATGAAGAGTCTTTTTGCAATTTAGTTTTTTGAGCTGAATAATCATTAAAAAATAATTCAATTGCTGGTGGATTAGCTGCAACAGTAGTAGCTATTTCATTAGCCTGAACAAAGTGATAATCAGATTCAGCAATAACTGTTTTAGTTTGTCCCCAACCTCTATATAAAATACCTTTAATAGGTGCATTAATTGTTGTGCCAGAACCAAGAACAACACTAATTGATTTTGCCCAGATAGCATCAGCTGTAGTTACATCTACAAGATTTGCAAACTGAAAAGCATTAACGCTAGAACCAGTAGTAGCTACACCATTATATCTGCGATATCCATTATAATAATTATTATCTCTTGAATAATAACCTAATGTTTTATCATTTACAACAATACTCAATGTATCTTTGTAAATAGAAGATGCTACAGAATCACTATGAGCCCAGATTGTATATTTATAAGTACCGATTGTTCCACCTATAGTGTCAATATCTGCATATAAAGTGTCAAGTTGAGTAACTGGAATAGTTGCTATTGTTGCTGAAGTTCCAACTTTACTATTAGTTAAATCTTTAAAATTTAGATAAACATTATTCTGAGCTAAGCCACCTGTATTTGAAAATGAAGCTTGCATTGTTACAGGAAAAACTTGTCCTGAAGGGAATGAAGTATATCCACTCCATTGAGCATTTGCCATTCCTGCAAAACCAGCCCATATTTC
Organism: uncultured bacterium; assembly: GCA_903911455.1. GTDB lineage: Bacteria > Bacteroidota > Bacteroidia > Bacteroidales > JACABE01 > JBAXLO01. The sequence goes on along the minus strand of CAIWDQ010000222.1, from coordinate 785 downwards.
AGAAAATTCAATACGATTGTTTGGTGCGTCTTCGATAGAAACATCATCAACCATCCAACCATAACCACCACTATATTGAGGTCCACTAGCAGTAGTAGCAGGAGCGTTAAATCTGAAACGAATCCATACCTGAGATTTATTTCCTGCCCATGGTGTTATGTTAAACTGAACCTGACCATATGCATAATTGTTAGCGTGCCCGTAAGTAATAGTTGGGTTAACTAAAATTCTATGCCATGAAACATTATCACTACTTATTTCAACAGATGTAGTATCATCATTAAATGATTTATACAACTGATAGAACTTTAAAGTAACTGCATTGTGTCCAAGAGTACTAATTGGAGTAGCATTAGTTAATGTTGAGTTTTCAACACCATAAGATGCATTAACTAAATTAGTAATCGCATCAAAATACCAAACTCCATTATTTGCTGTTGGAGATTGCATATAAGCAGCACTATGTACATATTGTTTAAAATATGTAGAAGCCTGAGATGTGTCAGATAACCAAGTCCAATGTGTTGCTAAAGTAGCTGAAGCATCATTAGCATAAGTCCAAGCAGACTGTGTCGCCATATTAGATGACCAGATTACTGCTCTTGTTTGATTAACATTTTTTACTAAATATTGATCAAGATTCTGACTAGCATTGTTATCAATACCTGTAAACTTAATTGGCATTTGAGGTACATGTTGCCCAAATGTAATTGAACTGCTTATTACAAGCAGCATAATAACTGATAAAATTTTTCTCATTGTTTTCTCATTTTTAAATTAAACAT
>CAIWDQ010000221.1 GCA_903911455.1 uncultured bacterium | reverse complement strand
ATCATATCTTTCTTAAGCCCTCTCCTTTGGAGAGGATTGGGAGAGGTCTTAAACAACAATTAATATGTTTGACAAGAAAATTTATATTGAAAGAAGAAACCAGTTAAAGAAAGATGTACAATCAGGATTGGTTTTATTATTAGGCAATAAAGAAGTTGCTTTCAACTATCCTGCTAACACTTATAGTTTCCGTCAGGACAGCAATTTCCTTTATTTCTTTGGTTTGCACGATGCAGATTTAGCTGGAGTAATTGATATCGACAACCAAAAAGATTTTATTTTTGGTAATGATGTTGATATGGATGATATTATCTGGATGGGTAATCAGCCTTCTGTTAAAGAAAGAGCTGAAAAGGTTGGTGTTGATAATACTAATCCAATGCCAAAGCTAGCTGAAATGCTTAATGAAACTATTAAACAAGGTCGTAAAATACATTTTGTTTCTCCTTATCGTGGCGAAACTCAGATGCAACTAGCAGATTTGTTAGGTATTAAATATACAAATGTTAAAAATTATGTATCTATTGAATTAGTTAAAGCAATTATCAAACAAAGGAGTATTAAATCTGAATTGGAAGTTGCCGAAATAGAAAAAGCTATTGAGACTGCTTACGATATGCATACAACTGCTATGAAGATGGCACATCCAGGTATTATTGAGCAACAGATTGCTGGGGCGATGGAAGGCATTGCTATTGCAGCCGGTGGTCCTGTTTCATTCCCTGTTATTCTTAGTGTTAACGGTCAGACTTTACATAATCATTATCATGGCAATGTTCTTACCGAAGGTCGTATGATGGTGGCTGATGCTGGTTGCGAAACCGAAATGAATTATTGCAGTGATATTACACGTACTGTCCCTGTTGGTGGTAAGTTTAACGAACGTCAGAAGGCTATTTACGAAATAGTTTTAAATGCTAATCTTAAAGCTATTGAAGCTATTAAACCGGGTATTCCTTACAGAGACATTCATTTGTTAAGTGCCAAAGTAGTTGCTCAGGGGCTTAAAGATTTAGGTTTGATGAAAGGCGATATCGACGAAGCTGTTAGTAAAGGTGCACATGCAATATTCTATCCTCACGGGCTTGGTCACATGTTAGGTATGGATGTCCATGATATGGAAGGTATGGGTGAGAATTATGTTGGTTATGACGAAGAAATAAAAAGAAGCACTATCTTTGGAACTGCATTCGTTCGTTTAGGCAAACGTTTGCAACCAGGTTTTGTACTTACTGTTGAACCTGGTATCTATTTTATCCCTGCTCTTATCGATCAATGGCGTGCCGAAGGTAAGTTTACCGAATATATTAATTATGATTTGGCTGATACTTACAAAGATTTTGGTGGTATTCGTATTGAAGATGATATTTTAGTTACTGAAACAGGTTGCAGAGTATTAGGCAAACCAATTCCTAAAACAGTTGCAGAAATAGAAGCCATCATGGGAAGGTAAATTAATTACGAATTACGAATTACGAATTACGATTTTTATAATTACAACAAAAGCCTTCTCTATTTAAATTTAGGGAAGGCTTTTGTTTTGACCTCACCCCTGCCTCTCCTAAAAGGAGAGGAGCTTGATTAGAGGATTTATTTATCTTAATACTATGAAATTAATATTTATATTGATTTTCAATTCATAATTTCCATGCAGTTATCTGGCTTAAGCCTGATTCAAATTCCTTTCGTTGAATATTTGCAAAGCCTGCATTTGTCAACATATCCGAAACTTCTTTTTCGGTAAAACAGTCTCCGGCTTCTGTACCAACAAGCATATTGATAGCAAATACAGCTCCTGATGTTGGCTGAGTTCTATTGTTGTTCATAATCCAATCCTGAATAATTATCTTTCCACCTTTATTTAAAGCATTAAAACATTTTATAATTAAATCCTGATTTACAACTAATGAATTACTATGAATAATGGCAGATAGAAAAGCCATATCAAATCCTTTAGGTAATTCTTCGGTTGTGTAATCACCTGTAAAGGTTTTAATCTTACCGGTATAACCTTCTTTATCAATAAACTTTTGTGTGATTGGAACCACATTAGGCAAATCATAAACTGTAGCTTCAATCTGAGGTTGTCTTTTTATAAACTCCATTGAATAAGCTCCTGAACCACCTCCAATATCAATAATAGAATTAATTTTGGTAAGATCAATAGTTGCTAACTGTGGAGGAGCCTGTTTCATAGCCCTGTCGTGCATGGCATTTATGAAAGGGAAAAGCCAGTCTTCGCCTCTTTCATTAATTTCAGTTGGATGAGCTGATTTACCTGTTTTAACTACCTGTGTTAAATTGCTCCACGTGTTCCATAAATGATTAGAATGCATTAAACCACCTAAATATTCTGTACTATTTTTAGATAATAATGTAAAACTATCTTCAGTATTAAAATACTTATTATCTTGTTTTGTAAGGAAACCTAAGGATACTAAAGCATTTAGTAAACGCTCACAAGCATGTGTATTTAAATTTAGTTTGTTAGTTATATGTTCGTTAGTTGAACCAGTTTCACTAATATTTGTAAAAATATCAAGTTCAAAACCACTTAATAATATTCTGCTCTTTTGAAATGAAGAAGCAAATTCTCTAATTGTATTTGGATTCATGTTATTTGTATTTGTAATTATGTTTAAACTGTAAAATTACACATTTAATTAATACTATCATTAGTTATATCTTAAAATAAATATATTCTTCTTATTTAATTATAACATCAATCAAAATTAATAATTTTGAAAATTAAACTTGAAATTATTAAAATTACATTTGAAGGGTGCAGAAAGTCATTTGAAGAAAGCAAAAAGCTATTTAAAAGTATAAAAAGCTATTTGATGAGAGTAAAAAACTATTTGAAGAGAGCTAAAAGCTATTTGAAGAGAGCAAAAAGCTATTTTTGAATTATAACAGCTATATAAACAGTATAATTAAGGATAGGTTCAAGCTACTTTTTAACTATAATCTTCTTTACATATTTCTTTTTATCAGTTAAGATATTTAAGAAATACAACCCCTCTCCTATTCCTTTTAAAGGGATATCAGTTAAAGAAATTTTAGTTGTAGTACTATATACAAGTTCTCCAAATACATTATATAATGAAATACTTGTTTCGCGTGTAGACTTAATATCAAGCTTTACAGTTAAATTATCTTTGGCAGGATTTGGATAAACACTGATTAAATTTTCTGATAAATGATTATTCTCAATCCCAGTTGTATTAGCTGCATGCAATATGAATGTAATAGTAACTCCAGTCTCTGACAAACCTTCGGTCAACGTAACTTTAGCAGTACTTGTAACCGGAACACTCCCTGTATAGAAATGTGCACCAGCCCAACCAAATGTGCCGGGAGCAATCAATGGAAAGCTTCCTGAAAAAGGAAAACCTGTATAACAAATACCTGAAGCACAGAAATCAAAATAAGTTCCTCCAATAGTATCGTATTGTATGGATTTCCAATGCATATGCAAAGTGTCGGAAGTAATATTATTAATATTTACTTTATAGTAATTAAGTGTATTAAAATTCTGATATACTTCAATAGTATCTGAAGGAGTTATAGTATATTGTGCGCTACTAATGTTAGCAAACAATACAACTAAAACTAAAAGAAAATATTTAATAAAATTTCTGTATGTATTCATAGTGCAAAGATATGAAATATCTTTTTATAATGCTTAATAATTACAATATATTTAACAAATCATTATCTTAAAATAGAAAAAGCCTCCAACAATATAATAATTGATGAAGGCTTATCAATATAATTTATTTAAGCTCAAAATACAACCGAAGTGCTGTCATTAAATAATCTATCAGCATTTTCACCAAAAAGATTATCATAGTTATCATAACCTGGTTTTGGTATTTTAATCTCATAAGATTTCTTTTCTTTATTTGTAAGCTTCTTAGTACGAAGCCATGGATTAAAATCTTTTAATATGCGGTAATTTATACCATTTGTTTTTGCAAAATCAACAAGATTATTTATAGTGGTATCAACTTTAACTGTTTTATATGGAATAGGTGGATACATATCTTTTATTCTTAGGTAATACCCAAACTTAGTAGGAGTATTATGTATGAGCTTAAGAGCAAGTATCCTGTATACATATCTTGAAGTCTCTTCATTAAGATAAAGATCAAAGTAGGTATTCGTTTTTTGAGTTTCAAGAGCTCTTTTCACACCATTCTCACCCATATTATAGGAAGCAGCAGCTAATGTCCAGTTGTTAAACATTGAGTAATTACTCTTTAAATAATTACATGCAGCTTCTGTAGCTTTGTCAATATTAAAACGTTCGTCAACTTCTTCGTTGATCTCTAATCCATACTTCTGTCCGGTTGGTTTTACAAACTGCCAGAAACCAGCAGCATTAGCAGAGGAAACTACATTCATTAAGCCACTTTCAATCAGAGCAAGATATTTAAAATCATCTGGCACACCATTCTTTTTAAGGATAGGCTCTATAATAGGAAACCAGCGATAAGCTCTCTTCATCATAAGCATAGTACTTGATTGCCAGAAAGTATTAGTCAACAACTCCCTTTCTAAACCTTCACGTACATAATACATATTTATAGGAACATTCTCACCACAAAAAGAAAGTTGAGAGGGCATCTCAGTAGAAAAAATACGGTAGCTGGTCTGGAAACCCTTATGATAATTCTCATCCGAATTCTTTTCCTTAATAGTAGAATAAATCAACGACCTGCCTCCAACAAGGATTATCACAGTCATTACTATTGTAAAGAGTATTCTTTTGTAATTCATTATGCTTATGCTTTTCTAATTGGTAATTGATTAAATATTGATATTGGTTTTAATTTATAAACGATACTCTTTATTGTATATTGTTATTAAATCATATTTATTTTAAAAAGGACTAACAAACTCATTAAACATTGGTGATACTTTATCTTTCTCTGAAAGAATCGGATCATCAATCCCCCAGTTAATATTAAGCTTTACATCATTCCAACGAATTGAACCTTCTGATTCTTTATTATATAAGTTAGTACATTTATAAGAAAATATAGTATCATCATCTAAAGTAACAAACCCATGTGCAAAACCGGGTGGTATCCACAACATAGTTTTGTTTTCTTCAGTCAGAACCAAATCAAAATGCTTACCATAAGTCGGAGAATCCTTTCTAATATCAACTGCGACATCCATTACAGAACCTTTTATTACTCTAACCAGCTTACCTTGAGAATAAGGAGGTGCTTGAAAATGCAATCCTCTCAATACACCTTTTTGTGATTTAGATTCATTATCCTGAACAAAATGCAAATCCAAACCATAACATAAAAAACGTGAATGATTAAATGATTCAAAGAAATAACCTCTTTCATCTCTAAAAACCAAAGGCTGTATTACAAGCAAATCCTTAATTGGAGTCTCAATTATCTGCATCAAATAATTTTATAAATGTATTACTTCGCCATAAGCAGCTGCTACAGCTTCCATAATAGCCTCTGACATTGTTGGATGAGGATGAACTGAGTTCAATACTTCCATTCCGGTAGTTTCAAGTTTACGTGCAACAACAGCTTCTGCAATCATCTCAGTAACATTGTCACCAATAAGATGACAGCCTAACCATTCACCATATTTAGCATCAAATATAACCTTTACAAAACCATCTCTATTGCCACTTGCAGTCGCTTTACCTGAAGCTGTAAAAGGGAATTTACCAACTAATATTTCATATCCTGCTTCTTTAGCTTGCTTCTCAGTCATTCCAACTGAAGCAATTTCAGGATTAGTATATGTACATCCTGGTACATTACCATAATCCATTGGTTGAGGATAATGTCCAGCTATCTTTTCAACACATATAATACCTTCGTGTGAAGCAACATGCGCTAAAGCAGGCCCATGAACTATATCGCCAATTGCATAATAACCTTCTACATTTGTACGATAATATTCATCAACAATTACCTTGCCTTTATCAGTATTAATACCTGTTTCTTCCAGTCCAATACCTTCTAAATTAGTAGCAATACCTACTGCAGAAAGTACTATTTCGGCTTCAACTATCACTTCGCCTTTTTTAGTATTTATAACAACCTTACAAAGATCTCCTGAAGTATCAACGCTTTCAACAGTTGACTCCAGCATCACTTTCATTCCTTGTTTCTTGAATGATCTTTCCAGTTGCTTTGATACTTCCTCATCTTCAATAGGTACAACGTTAGGCATAAACTCAACCAAAGTTACTTTAGTGCCAATTGAATTGTAGAAATAAGCAAATTCAGAGCCTATAGCACCCGATCCTACAACTACCATTGATGCAGGTTGTTTTTGAAGTGTCATTGCTTCTCTGTAACCAATTATTTTCTTACCATCTTGTTTCAGATTAGGCAGTTCGCGACTACGAGCTCCTGTTGCAATCACAATATTGTTAGCTGGATAATCAGTTGCTTTTCCGTCATTATCTGTAACTTCAACAAGTTTGCCCGGCTTAACTTTTGCACTGCCCTGGATAACATCTATATTGTTTTTCTTTAATAAGAATTGTATCCCTTTGCTCATGGTATCAGCCACTCCCCTGCTTCGTTTTACGATAGCATTGAAGTCAGCGATAATTTCGCTTTCTATTTTCACACCATAATCGGCTGCATGCGATGCATATGTGAATATCTGTGCACTTTTGAGCAATGCTTTTGTTGGGATGCATCCCCAGTTCAAACAAATGCCTCCTAATTCAGCACGTTCAATTACTGCTGTTTTTAATCCTAATTGTGAGGCTCTTATAGCGGCAACATATCCACCTGGTCCGCTTCCTATAACTATTAAATCGTAATTCATTTTTCTTTTTTTAAAGTTTTATATACTCTGATTTCCGCTATAAATCCATTTTATTTAGTGTTCTCAGAATAAAGTGCGAAATTATTAAAAATATTCCAATCTATAACTGTTTCTATCATAAAAATAATTAATTTTGCAAAGTCTTTTGTGAGAGGAATAACCTTTGTAAACAATTAAAAAAGACATATAGTTCAATATCATTCAATCAAAAAACAATACAATGAAAAAATTTGATCCTGCAAGCAACATCCAAGATGTTTTACAATTCGGTGAATTTGGTGACGTTAACCCATCAATTACCGATTCGGCTACTTATACTTTTCTGGAAGCTCGTTCAATGACCGACACCTTTCATGGCGAAACAGAAGGCTGTTTTTTATATTCCCGTCATTGGAATCCTAGTAATAAGTATCTTTCTGACGCTTTGGCGATGATGGAAGGCACTGAATCTGCATGGGTTACTGCCTCAGGTATGGGTGCAATAACTGCTGCGATTTTGCAATTGGTAAGTGCCGGTGATCATATCGTGTCCAGTATCACCACTTATGGCGGTACTTTTGCTTTTTTAAAGAATTATCTTCCTAAGTTCAACATTGAAGTTACTTTCGTAGATATCACTAATCTTGACGAAGTTAAAAAGGCGATGCGTCCCAACACCAAAATTATTTATACCGAAACCATGACCAATCCGATGCTTCAGATATCGGACATCCCAGCTCTTGCAAAGATTGCTAACGATGGCAATGCTAAGCTATTAGTAGATAATACATTTACACCTATGATTGTTTCGCCGGCTCAGTTGGGTGCTCATATTGTGTTGTATAGTATGACTAAATTTATCAACGGTAAAAACGATTGTGTAGCGGGTGCTATCTGTGCTTCACACGATTTTATCAATTCTTTAAGTGATGTTAACTCAGGCACAGCCATGCTGTTAGGCCCTGTATTAGATCCATTGCGTTCTTCAAGCATTCTAAAGAATCTGCACACTCTTCATCTCCGTATGAAACAGCATAGTAGCAATGCTATGTACCTTGCTATCAAGTTTAAAGAGATTGGTTTAAAGTACTTCTATCCTGGTATGCCGGAGTTTAAAGGCCACGAAACATTTGTAAAGATGATGAATCCTGAGTTTGGCTTTGGTGGGATGATTGCTATTGACATGGAGACCGCCGAAAGAGCCTCAGCCTTAATGGAAAGGATGCAAAACAAGAAGGTGGGCTATCTTGCCGTTAGTCTGGGTTATTTCAAAACATTGTTCAGTAATTCGGGCAAAAGCACTTCATCTGAGATACCTGAAGAAACTCAGCGTGAGATGGGCTTAAGCGAAGGTTTGGTTCGTTTTTCAGTTGGGCTGGATAATGATATTGAGCGTACATTTGAACGTATTCACGAATGCCTTATAGAGCTCAATTACACAAAGTAACACAAAAGCTATTTAATATATATTAATACTTCTTAAAAGAGAGAAACATATTATAATGATTTGTTTCTCTCTTTTTAGTTTTATTATTTTTATTATGATAATTATTTTAATGTTAGTATCTAAGATTTCTATTCTTAAAATAAGAAAGAGGAAAACATATACTTCTGCGAAAGCTTTTATTTTCTCTTAGTATCTCCCTCAATTAGTATCTCTATCTCAATATCGTCAAGCTACCATTATAATAATCTTCTTTATTATTAAAGATGCCTTTTGATTTGATTGTATAAAAATAAGTACCATCTGCTGAAGGATTGCCTTTATATCTTCCATCCCAATTGTTTTGATAATTTTTATCTTGAAAAACTAATTCACCCCATCTATTATAAATTTGCACTTCTATTTTTTTATAATCAGCATTTTTAATAACAAAATAATCATTATAACCATCTCCATTAGGAGTAAAAATATTTGGAATAATTATTTTCAAAGTGTCACAATCATTATAATAAACATGTATTGTATCATAAACAGAACAATTATTATTATCTGTTACTTTTACCCAATAAGTCCCTTTTTGCTTAACAGTATATGTCGCATTTGTTGAATTATCCTGCCATAAATAAGTTGCATTAGTTATTTTTGGATCTAATACTATTTCATTATTATCGCATATAGTTTTATCACCACCTAAATCTACATTAATTGGAAAGTTACAAGAACAAAAATTATGATTAAATCTAAAAATATTAAAATCTGTACCACTTGAAATTGAAAAGTTTGGGTTATTTACAATATTTCCTGTTGTAATATCAACAGAAATAAATTGATTTGGGGTTTCAAAATAAAATTGCTTTTTAAAAGGATCAATTGTACTAGCTGTACTATTTATTGTACTTGCAATTGAATTGTTTGATATATTAGATACAACACCTGTTGTTGGATCAATTTTTGAAAAATAAAATGATGTAGGGCTTCGGGTTAATCCATAAATAGTTGAATCTTGAAAATTAAAAACAAACATATCAAAATCAGTCCCATTTTGAACTAAAAAATTTGGATTTGAAATTACATTACCTGTTGTAATATCTACAGTGATAAATTGATTTAGATTTCTAAAATAAAATTGTTTTGTAAAAGGATTAATAGTTGATGAAAAATTACATACAGATATTGATACTGGTATATTAGAAATTCTTGTAACTATTCCTGTTATCGGATCAATTTTTGAAAAATAATGTGCATAATAATTACTTGAAAGACCATAGATTGTTGAATCCATACAATTATAGATAAAAAAATCAAATGATGCATCATAAGTATATGTTAAGTTAGGACTGTTAATTACATTTCCAGTAATTAAATCAACAGTGTAAAATTTATTAAGGTCACGGAAGTAAAATTGTTTTTTAATTGGATTAATAGTTGATGTATTATTAGCTATACTATTTGAAACGATAGAAGTTGAGATGTTTGTTACTACTCCGGTAACTGGATTAATTTTAGAAAAGTAGAAAGCATTTGGAGTACGTGTAAGTCCATAAATAGTAGAATCAACTTGTGAATATAAATTGGTTGAGAAAATTAAAAATATTATTATTGAAGTTAATTTCTTCATAATAACTTGAATTTACTATTTATTGAACTATTATTTTCTTTACAGAATATTTACCATTTGAAGTTTTTAATATAGCAAAATAGATTCCTGGGGAATAGTCAGAACTGTTTATAATAATTGAATTGAGCCCATTGACATTAAATATTTTTATATTTCTTCCAAATATATCGTTAATTGTTAAAGTTACATATTTATTTTCATTACAGTTCGTCCAACTTAAAATACTTAAATCTGAAATTGGATTAGGAAAAACTTTTATTGATTTTTCATTAAAAGAATAATTTTCAATACCGGATAATTTGGGAAAACACGAATTATAATTTGGATTCAAATATTTAACACTTCCCTTTTCTTTAAAGCATACTAAAGTCCAATCTGTATATGCTTTAGTAGGAATATTTGTTATAGGATAAAGTAAACCTTTAACAGAACCAATTCCTTCAATAAAGTCATCAAAATTTATATGATATACTTTCCTATAATTAGTATTAATCAAAATTGAATCAATTGATAAAATAATTTTCTTTCCATAGATGCCATATAATATTGTATCTCCAACTGATTTAGAGAAATCATAAAGCTGAATTGGTTGAGTGTAATTTTCAAAAGGCCAAAATCCTTTTCCAATATAAAAGATTCTCTTATTAGAGTCTTCCATTATACAACCTTGATAAGTAGAATTTGAATTTAATACAGAATCATTTAATAAATAGACTTTAATCAATGTTTTTGAATTGATAATAGTATCACCATTTAATCCATACTGAAAATAAGATGAAGTGAGATTTCCTATAGAACCTGTATTAAAATTATGATTCCAAATAGCATCAGTTATTGGAAATGGAATATATTGTTGTGCTTTAATAAAAGAAGAACAAAATAAAACTAAAAAGATAACAGCTAATTTTTTCATGACTTTACATATTAAAATTAAGATACAAAGATACAAAATATATAGATGAATGTCAAGTAAAAACAGATTTTTTTTGTTAAATTGTTAACATGTTTTTCTAAATGAAAGAATATCAAGTATTCTAAATGGTCTTAAAAACAAAAAGCCCTCCCAATTTCTTGAGAGAGCTTTCTATTATAAATTTCTTAATTTCTTAAACTTGCCTACCATAGGTAGGTCACCATATCCTCTTAAGCCATTGGAGCTTCAGGCTCAACTGGTGGTATCGGTTCAATAATTGTTTCAGTTTCTACTACAGGAGTTTCATCAACTTCAGATGTTTCATAAATAGGAGTAGTTTCTACTTTAGTAGTTGTTTTTACTTTAACTACATTTCCTGTTACAGGAGGAACAATTTTTTTCTTTTTCCATCCACCTATAAAACGAGCATTATTATATTCCAAAAAGAAATTAGGATGTAATTTCTTATATGTTTTCATCATGCCATCAAGCCCATCCTTTAGCAAAACATCAACCTCTCCAAATAATATGATCATTTCTTCCCTTGCACTTTTACCACCTGTACGTACTTTTTGTGGTGAAGCAATTAATTTACTAGCCTTAGTAGTCAATGCTTTTTGATCTAATAGTTGAGTAATTGGCATATTAAATGTAACTAAATCAGCTTCTAAAGGTAAAGCTGCTGCATACACATTCACACAATGAGTAACAGCTTCTTTCTCAGTTCCAGCTTTCAAATCACTTCTTGAGAAATTAAATTTAACTTTTAAACCTTCATCATTAATTGAGTTAGCATACGACATACCTGCTCCACAAATCACTTCTGTTGCATCATACATATCCTCAAACACTTGTTTTTTAGTAGCAGTAGCACTCTTAGTATCTCTGTCTAACTGATCTTTCTCAGTTATCAATACCATTTT
>CAIWDQ010000220.1 GCA_903911455.1 uncultured bacterium | reverse complement strand
TGGAGTAGTTCCAGCTTATCAATCTTTCATGGTGAAAACTACCGCAGCAGGTGCAAGTATGACAATTCCTACATCAGTTAAGATGCATGGAAGCACTTACTACAAAGCAAACATTTCTGAGTTATTAACTTTAAAAGTTGAAGGCAATAACTATGAAGACGAAGCTATCATCAACTTCAATAATAAATCAACAGCAAACTATGATGCACAATACGATGTTGAAAAGGTAATGGGTGACAATGCAGCGCCACAATTCTATTCAAGATTAAGTGATATGAACTTATCATTAAACGTATTGCCAGCTATCAAAGCTAATGAAGTAGTAGAAATGGGCTTTAATGCAGCAGCAGGTACATATACCATCAATGCAAGCGGATTGAATACATTTGCTAACGGCACACAGATCTTATTGGAAGACACTAAAGACAAAACTTTCACAGATTTGAACAAACAATCAAGTTACACCTTCACTTCAGATGCAAGTGATAATGCAAACAGATTTAAAGTACACTTTGCAGTAGCAAATGCAAACAATGGTAACGGTATTAATATCTACAACAATAACAATACAATTTATGTAAACAATATGGGCAATGGTCAGGTAAAAGAGATCGTAGTTTATGATTTATTAGGTAAAGAAGTGTTGAGAAGACAAGCAAACGGAGCTACAGTAACTACTATAGATATGCAGTACGTAACTGCTTATTATATGGTAAAAGTTGTAACAACAGAAGGCGTATATACACAAAAGGTATATGTAAAATAAGAACAAACGATATCCAGCACTTACGACCCTAAAAAGTCGTAAGTGTAAAGGGTATTGAATGAACGACTACATAAAAAATTAAGAAAATTAAAAATAATAGCAAATGAAAAAGACAATCAGAAACATTGCAATCATATTTTTCTTAGCGATGCTGCCAGTGTTAAGTAACGCACAACCACCAGATCCAAACAGTGGAGGCTCCGGAGGAGGAGGCAGTGCACCGGGAGGTGGTAATACTCCAACAGGTGGAGGCGCACCTATAGATGGCGGACTTAGTATACTTATGTTATTAGGGGCAGCTTATGGCTCTAAGAAAGTGTATAAATTACGTCAATAGTAAATTAAAATAACTAAATAGAAGGCATCAATCGTAAATGATTGATGCCTTTTTTTATTTTTTTGATAGAAGAGAATTTAATTTTAAAAATAGTAACTTTGAGCTTACTCCGATAAGTCATTTTTTAGAAAAGTCCTCCTGTTTTTAGTATTCACTGTCATGTTTTCTGCACAAAACAGTAGGCAATTCATAGGCAAAGTCGATAATTTAGCAAAAAATCTAATGACTTTCTCCCAAAACACACTGAATTTAGTAATAAACAGAAGACCTAGTACAAGAATCAAGTTGAATTTTGAGACATCCATGTCATTTTGGTATGAAAAACTCCTGTTTTGTGTGGAAAACATGACATGCTTTGCAGAAAACATGACATTTTGTCAAGGTTCAATTTTATGTTTTCTGCTAATCAATACGTTATTAATAGTAATAAAGATAAAAATATTTGACAAATTCAGTTTCAAAGTATAAATATTAAAATTTGAAACCGTTCAGATAAGTCGATTTAGAATAAAAGAATCCCCATTACACTAAGTCTCGTTTGTTTTGTTAAGAATGCAAAATAAAATCATAGTACTGCCTTATATGGTTGAGGAATAAGGTATTTATTGATGTCAAAAAATCAAGATAATAAGCTATTTATTCCTACTTTATTTAGATCATAAAACAAATCATAAAATAATAAAAAAGAAAATAGAAATAAAGCATAAAAATCTAATCATAAATAAACACAAAAAAACAATTAAAATAACATCTAAATTATAGATATATTGGCAGGTGTAATTTGAGAGCTTATAAATAATGATGTGTTAAGGGGTATTTAAATTAAAAAGACAAATTTAAATTTAAATTGGATGATATATTCTATTTTATTTGTAATTTTGCAGGATGGAAAACAATAGTAAATTAACTTTTTATTGCATTAAGAAAACTACACTAAGTTGTTTCTTCCTTTATTTTCATGTTACACTCTTCGAGCAAATCTGAACTTCCTTTGTAACCAACACGGTTATATTTAATCATTAATATCAGTTTTTTATTTTAGATGTTCTTTATTTTTGACAATAAAGAGCCTTGATTAATCATATATATAATTTTACATGAAAAAGAATTTTCAATTTTATATTTATTCCTTAATAATAAGGAAGAGTATTCAGTTTTGCTTTATTTTTTTATTTTATTTAGGGAGTATCAATGTATATTCTCAAACGTCTCCAACTCCATTTGATTTATCAGGTGGCAATTATTCATTCACAACGTGGGCGGCAACATCAACAGCTGGAACTTATCCACCTAATATGTATTTTCATATAACTACTACTTTAGATCCTGGATTAGCAGTTGCTATGACTGGGAATTATTCTGGAGCGTACTCAGGATCAGGTTCAATAATTGGTGGATTGGGTTCAAACGGATTTTATTTTTATAATATGGGAACAGCAGGCTACTTAGGTGCAGCTACTATAGCTTTAAATTCTACAAATAGAACTAGTATAAAAGTTAGTTGGATTGGAGGCACTTATACATCAGGTGGAGCTAGTGTTTATGCAATAAGACTTCAATATAGAATTACAATTACAGGAACGTGGACTGATGTTCCTGGTCCAGTTGAGTATGTAACTGGTTCTGCTGGAACTACACAATCATATGGTCCTTCTACTTTACCATCTACATGTGATAATAATGCTGTTATTCAATTAAGGTGGAAATATTATAATACTGGTATTACTGGGGGAACTAGACCTAAATTAAGTGTAGGGAGCATTTCAGTTACAAGTAGTATTATGACTCCTGCACCAACAGTTCAAGCTTCAAATATTACTTTTACGAATGTATCAACAACATCTTTTAAAGTTAACTGGACAAATGGTAATGGGGCAAATCGTATAGTATTGATTAAATCCGGAAGTGCTGTAAATTTCATCCCTGTTAATAATACGTGTTACACTGCTAATACAGTATTTAGTAGTGGTACACAGTTAGGAACTGGAAATTACTCTGTATTCAGTGATGTAGGAAATAATTGCACAATAACTGGATTAATTGCTAACACTAGTTATTATGTAGCAATATATGAATATAACGGAACTTGCCCGGGAACTCTAATAAGTTATCTTACTACTTTGCCTGCAACATCAAGTCAATTAACGAGTGCAAATCCTAGTCCATCAATTACAACGAGCCTATCAACATTACCTGATTTTGGTTCAACTGTTATAAATTCAGGATTAGGAGGAGTGCAGTTTTTTACTGTTACTGGTACAGCATTAACTGATACTTTAAAGATAAAACCACCAATAGGATTTAATATTTCATTGTCAAATGCTCCTTTTACGACAAAAGATTCAATATTTTTACTAAAAGATATGAACGGAACAGTAGCTGCAACTACAATTTATGTTAGATTTTCTCCAATTTTAATTAAATTATATTGTGATAGTATTCTAATAAAATCTACAGGTGCTACGTCAAAATATGTAAAGTTAACCGGAAAAGGAATAAAGGCTGTTCCAACTAATCATATAACAGGTTTATTACCTGTTCTAATTGTACCTTATAACAGTAGTGTTAAACTATCATGGAATGATGCAACCGTGGGTGTTTTACCTGATGCATATATTATTAAAGGAAGCAATATTAGTTATGCTTCAATAGCAAATCCAGTTGATGGAGTCACTCCAGTAACTGATTTATTAAATAAGTCAATACTTCAAGGTGTAAAATCTGTTACCTTCACAGGATTAAGTTCGAGTACAACATATTACTTTAAAATCTATCCCTATACAAATTCTGGTACAGATATTAAGTTTAAAACTGATGGAACTATTCCATCTACAACTATAAGTACCACAGGAATGGGAACTGTAAATGCACCTTTAACTTGTAATGAAGCCATACAAAATAATACAGGTACCAATGTTTGGGTAAAGGGCTTTATTGTTGGTAGTGCATATTCAGCTATAAGCGTTGAAACTGATAGTACATCATTATTTCAGTATGATACTAATATTGCATTAGCTGATAGCGTAACTCAATCTGATGTAAGTAAGATGCTTTTTATTAAATTGACACAGAATTTTCTTCGCCCTGTTCTTAATTTATTAGATAATCATGGTAACTTTCATAAACAAGTTGAAGTAAATGGTGATTTAATGGCATTTTATACCCCACATGCAGGGATGCAGAATACTGATGATTTTAAATGGTTTGAATCACCAATCTCTACTCAGAGTGGAAATTGGAATAATGCTTATACATGGAATACAGGTATACCTGGAGTAAATGATACTGTTACGGTTAATACAAATGTTTTTGTTGATGCCGCTGCATTATGTAATAAATTGACAATTTCACAAAATGGAAGTTTAACAATAGGAGCAGGTAATACTTTATCAATTGTAGACTCACTAATTATTCAGAGTGGAGTCTCTCTTATAGATTATAACAATCAATCTATAAATTCTAAAGTTGAAAGAGACTTAACTTCTGCTGACTGGAATAACGGGAGTGATGGTTGGCGTATAATATCATCTCCGGTAAATTTGCAACCTATAAATGGTTGTTGGACTAGCGGCATTTATGATTTTTATTCTTATGATGAAGTAAGTGATCAATGGTTAAATCAGGTAGTCTCTGCAAATAATATTACTGACTTTATACTTGGCAAAGCATATTTTGTAGCTTATCAGAACGATACTAACAAACAATTTAAGGGTGTCCTTAATCATGATGATGTATTTGTAAATCTGACTTATACTCCTAACGGTGGAAAAGGATATAATCTGATTGGCAATCCCTTCCCTTCATCAATAAGATGGAATAATAGTGGAACAAATAACTGGAATTTAACAAATGTAGAAAGTATTGCCAAAGTATGGAATGAAACAAATCAAACTTATTCGCAGCTTTTTAATAATGATCTCATTCCTTCAAATCAAGGTTTCTTTGTTAAAGCAATCGCACCTGTTACAGGCTTTGTAATTCCCAAACTTGCCAGAGTTATTGATAGCCATCCTTTTTACAAGAGTTTAAGTAATGATATGCTTACATTTACTGTTTCTAATTCGCAGAATGAATGTAAAGTTTCGTCATATGTCTTATTTAATGCTTCAGCTACAACTGGATATGATCTTCTATATGAAAGCTCTGAATTGAAAGGTAGTTCTATTGCTCCTCGTTTATTTTCTTTACTTCCTACCGGAGAGAAACTATCAGTGAATGCTTTGCCTAATATTACAGTGAATACTATTGTAAATATTGTGTTTGTTCCAGGAGTTAATGCAAATTATACAATTAGAATGGATAGTAATAATGTTTCAAACTTTATTTCAATTATTTTACATGATAATAAAACAAGTATTTCCCAAGACCTAATGATTAATCCTTCGTTTAACTTTATGGCAAATATTACTGATAACCCTGATAGATTTAAATTATATCTAAATGTAACTTCAACCGTAGGCATTAGTAATAATGAATCAGATATTCTAAATGTGTTATCAAAAGATAAATCAATAGAAATTAAATGTAAGGAAAATATTAAGGAAGTATCTATATATAATATATTAGGACAACAGATTTATTATAGAAATTATTGTAATACTAAAGAGTGTATTATCAATTTAAATGATATCTTAAATGGCTCATATATTGTAAAGGTTACTACTAGTAAGGCAACTTATACAAAGAAAATCCAAATACAATAAATTATGAAAACTATTAAATTCATAATTGTATTTGTTCTTTTAATTTATAATAATACTATTTATGCTCAACCTATTCCCCCCGGACATGGTTTAGGACATAATGTAACTGCTAAAGGAGGAGGGGCCTCATTAGATAAAGGTATTGTTTTTTTGTTTGTGTTTTCTGCACTTTATTTAGGTTTAAAGTATTTTTTTATATTTAATAAATATATCAAAAAGAAGGCGTAATAGACAAAATAGTTGGTCGTACCTATCCAAAACCACTATTATTGTTAGCT
>CAIWDQ010000219.1 GCA_903911455.1 uncultured bacterium | reverse complement strand
TAATTTTGAAATACTAAACAAGATGCTTTTAAAAAAGTTCAAAATAAAATAAAAAAATCTTACTTTCCTTTTTTATTTGTAGTTTTGTACTTTATTTTATTTTTTAATAACATATTTATTTATTCATTATGAAAAGATCTTTAACACTATCTTTTATATTAATATTCTTTGCTTCCTTTTGTTATTCGCAACAGAATAAACTATCAATACCTTTAGAGAAAGCTATTAAAGCTAAGGGTGCAACAGTAGAATATTTCAAGA
This sequence comes from uncultured bacterium, assembly GCA_903911455.1. GTDB lineage: Bacteria > Bacteroidota > Bacteroidia > Bacteroidales > JACABE01 > JBAXLO01. The sequence goes on along the minus strand of CAIWDQ010000219.1, from coordinate 31,068 downwards.
TAAACATCTTTTTAAGTTCAAAAGCTAATATTGATTCATTACAAAATGAATTTATAAAGAACAATACCCCCGTAAAAGATCGTCCTGAATTAGTGCGAAGATTATTAACTCGTACTGCTTCTCAATCTCAGCAAGCTATTCTTGATAAAATAAATTCTATTAATAAAGAAGAAGGTGAATGTGCTATTAATATTGAAACACTTTGGATAGTTAATATGTTGGTTTTAGATGCTAAGCCTTCATTAATTAATAAACTTGCTTTACGTAATGATATTGATTTGATAGGACTTGATAATAGTTATATGTTATCTCCGATCGATCCTATTATTGGGGGAGGAACTTCAAACAAATCGCCTAATGGAAAAGAACAAGGTTTGATTGCAATTAATGCTCCAGCAATGTGGGCTATGGGTTATACAGGGAGAGGACGAATATCTGGTAGTGTTGATACTGGAGTATGGTCTGATCATCCGGCAATAAGTAATAACTGGTTAGGTAATTATTATCCTCTTTCTCATTGCTGGTTAGCTTTTGATTCGGATGTTCCTGCTGATAAATCAGAGAGCCACGGAACTCATACTGTAGGTATAACTATGGGTTTGGATAGATCTACACACGACACAATTGGGGTTGCTTACAATGCTCATTTTATTTGTACGGATCCAATTGTGCAAGTACTTGCCGATGTAAAACTAATGACAAGTTTGATGTTTGCTTTTCAATGGATGCTTAATCCTGATGGAGACACAAACACAACTTCTGATGTGCCAGATGCTATTAATAATTCCTGGGGAAAAGATTTTACACCTGGCGATTCTTCTTACTGTGATCCCACAGGATATGTAATGGCTACATTTAATGCACTTGAAGCTGCTGGTATAGCTTGTGTTTTTTCTGCTGGTAACAGTGGACCTAATCCAACAACAATTGGTTCTCCTCAAATGATAGTTATTAATGAAGTAAATTCTTTTACTGTAGGTAGTGTTAATGCAAATGTAACAGGTAATCCTATCAGTAGTTTCTCAAGTCACGGGCCTACTCCTTGTAATGTAGCGCCTGCTTTAAAGATAAGGCCTGAGGTTGTTGCTCCGGGTGAAAACGTTCGTTCTTCTATTAGTCATAACTCTTATGGAAATTATTCAGGCACCTCAATGGCAGCTCCTCATGTTACGGGTTCTGTTTTGCTATTGAAAGAAGCTTTTCCCTACTTATCAGGTCATGATATTCTTGAAGCTATTTATCATACTGCGGTTGATTTGGGTGTGGCAGGCGAAGATAACACTTATGGTAATGGTATGATTGATGTGTATGCTGCTTATAATTATCTTGCTCAAACGCATACTCCGGTTCCTCCTATGAAAAGAACTTATGATATTGCTATTAATAACATAAGTAATCCCACAGGAGTATTTTATTGCAATAAAACCTTTACACCTAAAGTTTCATTTATTAATTATGGAGATAGTGTTTTGCATGGAGCTAAAATTTATTATAAATTAAATAATGAACCTGAACAATTCATTCACTGGACTGGAGATTTACTGAAGAATCAGCTTGATTCGGTTACATTAAATAGTATTACTGCACAAGGGACAGGAGATTATGAGCTAAATGTCCGTATTGTTAATGATTCAAATGTTACTGAATGGGATAACTTTAACAACCGAAGGATTACACGTTTTAATATAAGGGACGAAAAAACATTACCTTACTATGAAGGTTTTGAAACAGGTAATGTTAAGAATAACGACTTTATTGTCAACAATCCTGATTTCTCTATAACATGGGATACCATTGCTACATTAGGTCTTGTAGGAAGTACTCATTCTGCTTATATGAAATATTCTGCTTATACGCCTTTAAACAATCAGAAAGATGCAATATTAAGTCCTGTTTTAAAGATACCTGATTCAGCATCTGTAACAATGAAGTTTGATCTGGCTTATCAGTTCTCTGGTCTTGCTGACACTTTAAAAGTTTGGGCTTCTACTGATTGTGGTGCTACTTATCCTTATCTTTTATATGTTAAAGCCGGTGCTGCTTTGAGCACTACTTCTCAAACTTCTTCTAATTTTGTACCAGCCACAGCTGCTGATTGGCGTAAAGAAACTATTGATCTTACTCAATTAAAGAATAAAACTGTACTATTAATGATTGAAGGAACCAATCGTCATGGGAATAATCTATATATTGACAATCTTCATATATATGCGGGTAATAATACTTTTGTCCCTGAATATAATTTTGATGCTAAGGTAAATGTGTATCCTAATCCATTTAATAATAATATAAGTGTTGATTTTCTAGAACATCAAACAAGCGATATACATATTAAAGTTTATAATATAATTGGGGAAGAGATTTATAGTACTAATATCTTAAAACAAAAACAAGGTACTATTAACATTGACCTTCAACAATACAAAGCAGGTGTTTATTTTATTAAATATATGGATGATAAAGGGAGTAAGAATTTTAAGATAATTAAACAGTAAAAGGCTGTTAGGAGTTTAGGCTGTTAGGCTATTAGGAAGATATTAAACCTAATCTCGTATGTACGGGATTAGGTTTTTCTTTTTCATACTATTAATTTTTTACAAACTTAGCATTATAAATTCCTTCTTCGTTTTCTAGTTTAATAAAATAAATGCCTGCCTTTAGATTTCCTACATCTATAATTTTATTATAAGTATCTGTATTAATATATTCTTCATCATTATAAAGTTTTGCTCCCTGAATATTATAAATACTGAACTTAGTTATTCCTTTCTTAAAGTAGTTGTATTCTACATTTAGTTTATTTATAGCAGGGTTGGGATATATCTTAATAGAGCTGGATGGATGATTTGTATAATTATTTATGCCGACAACAGCATATAATTGTTCACAAAGATTATTATTAGATGAATTCCCATCTCCATTTAAATAGGTATAAACACAAAGTTTAAAGTTATAAGCAAATGGAACTACTATTTGATATGGAAATGTAAACATATAATCTGACCCAATACTAATATTATTTGTACAAATAGTAGAATCTATTAACACGTTATTAACTGAATACTTTATCGGAATATTATTTATTACAGCATTACCATAATTCTTAATTGAAACAGTAAGTGAAATATTACTACCCTGAATTACTGTTGAATTAGGACTTAAAATACTCGATATCCCAACATCATTATGAATAACTGTATCAACAATAATATTTGCACAATTCTTATCATTAACGGTATCATTATCTCCATTATATGTAGTATATGCGCAAAGTGTGAAGTTACTATTGGGAGCAGTAATAGGATTAGTAAACGTATATGAGGCAGTTGAGTTAAAGCCAAGAGCACTAGTATAAATACCTGAATCAACCACTACATTATTAATACTTAATTTTACAGGTATATTCGAACAAGTTCCATTACCATAATTCCTAATTGTAATTGTTGGGTACAAAATACTTCCATTATAAACAGGTGTATTTGGGCTTGTTATTGCTGAAACACCAACATCATAATTAAAAGTTGAATCAATAGTTATGTGTTTGCAAAGGGTGTCGTTTAAATGATTGATATCGCCGGGGAGAGAAGTATAAAAGCATATATTAAATGCTCGAGTAGTTACAACCTGCATGCTCGTTATATAAGTTGAAGCATTTGCAGCTAAAGTTCCATTAAATGAAATAACAAAGTAAGTACCCATGGCTACAGGCTGATCAACAGTGCCATAAATGTTAAAAGGCATTGAATTTATTGCTTCACCATAGTTATGGATTTTAAATTTAGGATAAACATAAGTGTTGATTAATGAAGTGTCTTTAGGTAAGATTATTGAATCAATACCTACATCATAATTATGAACAACATTTACTATAAAGTCGATACATTCTCCTTTAGTCGCAGTATCGCATGCCCCAGTAAAGCTATTGCCTGATACCAATCTTATTCGCATACGATATGTGCCTACAGGTGTATTAATTGGTAAGTTAATGTTCTGACTATAATAACCCTGTGGAATGTTATTTTGTTGATGAACTACTTCAGTAGGGTCAAATGTAATACTGTTGTTAGTATCTATCCAGGCTTTGATATAATTATTTGCAACCGGAGATACAATTTTGTAAGATAAGTTGTATGTATAACCTCTTATCAAAGTAGTAGAGACAGTTGTTAAATCAGTATAACCTAATTGACCTGCTGTGGTATTGCATGAAGGGTTAGGTACGTTAATACTGCCAAACTTTAAGGAATCAATCCTGAAATTACCAAGTGTAGCCGAATAACATCCAACCGAATAAAGATTGGTTGTGCAATACTGTGCTTTTGCTGTAAGGCTTATTATTGCTAGAATCATAATAAAAATTGACTTTTTCATGGTGCTTGTTTTTATATTCATAATATTTAAAATAAGACTGTAAAGATACATCATATTTTACAAAAGAGTATCTTTTTTTTAAATTATTTTGTTAAAATATCAATTAACGTCATTTTATTGTCAATTATAAACTTTATCATTCAAACTTATTTTAGCTTTAACAATCATCATAACAGCACTGTATACATCATGCCAAATAATGCCTTTAATGAGTATCAGGTTGTTGGGAGCATCTTAAGAACTTTAGATACGACAAATAACGTTGCAGGGAGCATCTCATCTGCTTGAGGTACTATAAATAAGTTTGCAGGGAGCATCTCATCTGCTTAAGGTACGACAAATAAGTTTGCGGGGAGCATCTCATCTGCTTGAGGTACGACAAATAAGTTTGTGGGGAGCATCTCATCTGCTTAAGATGCCACTCGCAAGCTTATTTCCCCTATCTCACCTGCTTAAGATACGACAAATAACGTTGCGGGGAGCATCTCATCTGCTTGAGGCACGACTTACAATCTTATTTGTTAGGCACATACTACTTATGATGCAAATATTCCTTCGAAAATAACTGACTCATCTTACTAAAGTATCTAAAATTAAAAAAAGAATAGCGTCCAAAGTATTTAAGATTAAACAATCCTAATCATTCTTCCATCCCATTCAACTTAATAGAACAAACTTTTGGTCCTTTATCAGTCATCGTTACCCATAATATATGATCATAACTGCGGTCAGTATCCTTATCTTTAATAGTTACACCACCACAGGTAGAAGTAATATAATATTCGTGCCCATCAATTACGCTTTTCTGATATTTATGCTCATGCCCGGCAAATACAGTATAATTATAATTCTTGAGCATCGCCTCAAATTCTTTCCATTGCTCACCTTTTTCATATTTCCACAAAGGATGATGCACAAAGACCATCACCCATTTAACTTCCTTATTCTTTTTTAAAACATGTTTAAAATAATTCAATTCCTCCTTACTTATTTTCTCGTGAGAAGGTATATTTGAATTCAAACATAGAAAGAGAACCTCTTTATATATAAAATAAAAGTATGATCTGCCATGTTTTTCTTGCCATACATATTGCGATGCCAAAGAAGTATAATCGTGATTACCGGCCAGATAATGAAACTGCATCTTTAAATTATTAATTGATGAATCCACATTATCCCATTGTTGACGTATCAGATTAGTATCTTCAGAATAACCCTCGATCAGATCGCCTACACACATCACAAAATCAGGCTGCATTAAATTTATCTTATAAATGGCAGTATCAAACACACCTTGTCTCGCCCCTCCGGTTCTGTCACCCATTATAGCAAAGCGAAATGTAGTATTAGTTGCAGTTACTTTTTTATTAGTCCAGGGATGCTTTTTAATAGTATTATTTTGAGCATAAATAAAATTTATACTCATTAAAATAATAAAGGTAATCAATATGCTTTTTCTCATAATTGTATTGAAAATAAAAGGCAAATGTACTTATTATTTTATTAATGAATAAAATTAATTATTAATTGATTTTGATTTGACGAAAATATAATTCTTAAAGTTCAGTATTTTTACTAATTAACTAAAGACAGGAGTGTTTAGAGTGATTTAGTCATATTAAATTATGTTAAAATACAAAATCCATGCAACGATTTCCGACTCATTTGTGTCTTTGTTATAAATGTAATACTTTCTTATGTTTTCTAAATAATTTTTTCATGACATTTTTAAGGAGTTCAATAAAAATAAATGGATAACTAATTTGAATTTGATTTTAAAAGCTGTCTTTACCAAAGGGCAGCTTTTTTTATTATTATAAGATTTTATTTTCAAATGAATAAAATATTTAGTATCTTTGTTGTTTACTTTGTAGGAGTGTTAAAATATGTTAATTGCGAATGTTCGTACAACCAAAACGGCTTTTTTTTAATCTTTATAATAAATAATATTTCGAAAAACAAAACAATTTAAAAATAATTCATAATGAAAAAAACAATTTTTACTTTTATTGCCATAATGTTTACAGCATTATTAATGAATGCTCAATCATTATATTCTATTAGTGGTTATGTAACTAATTTAAATGGAGGAGCAATTGCAAACCATACTGTTTACGTATGGACTGATAGTTTATCATCGCTCCCTTTTAGTGCAAATGCTGTTACTAATAGTAATGGGTATTATACTTTAAGTATTACAAGTATACCTGCTAGTAGTACAATAATGTTCCATGTAGGTACTATTGATTGTAATGGAGTGTTGCACACATCAAATATTAATGTATCGAGTACAAATCCACAAAACATAGTAAACTTTAGTATTTGCAGCAGCACAGCAACGAGTTGTCAGGCTGCATTTACGTATACGCCAGGAACAGTTAATACTAAAGAAATACATTTTCAGGATGCATCAACAGGAACACCAAGTACCTGGACATGGAACTTTGGAGATGGTATTTCAGGTACAGGATCGGCTCCGATTCATACCTATAGTAATCCTGGAAACTATATAGTTTGTCTTACAATCTATTCATCAAGTGGCTGCACATCTACACATTGTGATACAATTCATGTAACAGGAACTACAACAAATTCATGTCATGCATCTTTCTATATGTATCAGGATTCAATAGTAACAATACCTAATAGTTTTCATTTTATAAATACTTCTACTTCATCATATAGTGGAGCTTCTTTTTATTATCATTGGAGCTTTGGTGATGGGACTACATCTACACTAGCCAGTCCAACACATGCTTATACAAGTGTACCACCTAGTGGTGGGTATACAGTATGTTATTATATGGCAGTGTATGTAAATAATATAATAGTTTGTTCTGATAGCACATGTTTATTTGTACAATTAAATAACACAACTACTACTTGCCAGAATTCATTTACATTTACACATCAGAATTTAGTGTATGCTTTTTCAGGAAGTATTAACTCTTCTAGTCCTACAACATATCACTGGACTTTTGGAGATGGAAGTGCATCAGCTACTGGTCAGAATGTAACACATACATTCCCTCAACCACCAGCAGGAACTTCAGGATACCATGTATGTTTAATAACAGAAACAACAAACTCAAGTGGAACAACATGCCATGATACTACATGTCAGTTTATTCAGATAGGAACAACAACAAATTCATGTCATGCTGGCTTTACATTCTATTTAGTAAATGATTCTTTGTTGAATAATCCTCACAATTATCATTTCAATAATACTTCGACTTCAACATATACTGGAAGTACAATATCTTACTACTGGAGTTTTGGTGATGGAATTACATCTACAGTTACAAACCCAACTCATGCCTACACTTCAGTACCACCTGCAGGAGGTTATACTGTATGTTTACATATGTTAGTATATGTTAACAATATAGTTGTTTGTAGTGATAGTGTTTGTCAGTTTGTACAGTTTAGTACCACAACAAATTGCCAGAACTCATTTACTTATACACATCAAAACCTTATTTATACCTTTACAGGAAGTATTAATACATCAGGTACTACCACTTATCACTGGTCATTTGGCGATGGAACTGCGTCAGTAACCGGACAAACAGTTACTCATACATTTGCTCAACCAGCTTCTGGTACTTCAGGTTACCATGTTTGTTTAATTACTGAAACAAATTCTAATGGAATTATTTGCCACGATACTACTTGTCAATTTATTACAGTTGCTAATACTGCGGGTACAATAGTACAAGGTTATGTATATGCAGGCAATTATCCATTACCTGTAACAAATGGATACGTTGTATTATATCAAGCTAATAATGCAACAATGGGTTATTCAGTTTTTGATACTATAGCATTAGATTCAGCAGGGTATTTTATGTATAATTATGTAAATGTACCACCAACTAACCCTGTATTTATTATAAAAGCTTTCTTAAAACCAACTTCTCCACTTTACACACATTACTTCCCAACTTTCTATACACATACATTAAATTGGTATAATGCTACAGCAGTTAGCCCTTCAGCTAATACAGTATATTATTATATAAGTTTAATTCCTGCACCTACACCTGTAATTGGTAATGGTTCAATAGGAGGGTGTGTTTCAAATGGAAGTGGAACTAAAGCAGCAACTGTTTCAGGCGCTCAGGTATTTTTATTTGATGTAAATGATAATCCAATATCAATGACGTTAACTGATGCAAATGGAAGTTATTTATTTACCGAATTAGTTTTAGAAACCTATAAAGTTTATGTTGAAATATTAGGTGCAACTTGCACAAGTACTACAGTTACTTTAAGCAACTCAAATTTAGTTTCAGGTGGTAATAACTTTGTTGTAAACGGAACTACAATAACTGCATCAATAAATGAAACAACCTGGCTCTTGAATCATATAAGTGAGATTTATCCTAATCCATCAAATGGAGATGCAAATATTGATTTCTCTTTACTAAAGGCAGGTAAAGTAAATATTAGTGTTTATAATAACTTAGGACAAGTTGTTCTTTCAAATGAAAATGATTTAGGAGCAGGAAGTCATAAGGAAATGCTTAATACTAATAAACTTTCTCAGGGAATTTATACAATACAAATCTCTTTAAATAATACTAATAAGATTATAAAGAAGTTTGTTAAAACAAGATAATTATTAATTCAGCATAATAATAAAAGAGGCTGTCTCAGTATTGAGACAGCCTCTTTTGTTATTATAGATTTTTATAATAGAGATCTATTTCCCTACAACTCCTTCCATTGACTTTTCAAGTTCAATAGCCATATCAAGGAATTCTTCAACATTCATTTCTTTTAAATAAATAAGTCCATGAGTAGCTCTTATTAGTGGGCTTTCATTTTGATAAAAGAAATCTTTGCCAAGTAGTAATTGTATTTCTTTCAGCTGTTCAACCCATACTTTCTGAGTTAGCTCACTAAACTTACCATCATATTGATAGCTTGGAAAGGAAGCATTTGCCTGACTTAAATAACAATCCTCAAAGGATTGATTAAGCAATGCCAAAGCATTTAAAGAAACAGGTACAATTACATTTACCTCCGAAGGATGGAACTTATACCATACATTACGATATCCCCATATCCTTAGATTAGAAAGATCTTTTGTTTTCTTCCAAAGCCTTATAGCTTCAGCAATTGCTTGCAAAACTTTATAATGAGTATCAGGCCCACTACCTTCAGGATCTAATGCAAGACTGATAACTGAAGGGTTTGTTTCATTTAATAATTTAAGAATTGGTTGAACATCTCTTTGACGCTCGGGCAACTCTGTAAAGATGTCTCCTGTATAGAATCCTAAACGAAGATGATGTACATTCGTTAACTGTACTCCAAAATGTGCCCAAACTAATTCTTCTTCAAACTCACGAATCATCCCTTTTAGTTTTTGCACTTCAGGTGAATTCTTTTCACCATCATAACTCTTTTCAAGAATATGAATCGTTTCTTTTATTTTGAGTAAAATATCTTCTTTATCCTTTATCTTCCAAATATCAATTACATTTCTTACAATACGATGGCATAATCCTCTGCGCCTTTCATCGGGATCACCGGAAGCTACTTTACCAAGATAATGATAAACATCTTTATCGTGTTTTATATTATATCCATAAGTAAAGAAGTCAGGATACTTTAGCATCTCAATCTTACCTTCTTTAATAAAACGAAGCGTATCCGTTAATACTTCAATAACAAAAGAATTTGTTACTGCGGTAAAACCTGAAGTCATAACTGCAAAATGAGAATTATTGGTAGCCGAACGCAACTGACGATTTACATGAGGCATGATGCCAAGCATAATATCATCGTGATGAGGGCCTGTATGAAGAAAAGTTTGACCTGTTTCGCTTTTACTTCCTTGACTAAGTTTATTTGTGATAGATTCAATAACAGATTCTACTGTGGTTTCTGATATTTGAGGAATCAAACTACAAAACTTATCCTCTTTAAGATCTTCAACCGTGATGCGGCTTCCAAACTTGTTTATTTTCTTACATAAGCCAATAATAACGTGCTCTGTTTTAGCATGACTCCATTCACCTTGAGTGTAATAATTTTGAATAGAATCATTAAGACGAAAAGCTGCACCTTTAGTAAGATAGAAGCGACTATTAGTGAGTTTATGTAATACAGTAGCAGGATATAAAACATCGGCATCGTTTTGCAAAGCATCAGCAACAACATTACCTTTAGCTTCACCAGCTGCAAAAATAATTGCTACAGCATTATGATTATAAGTAATAGTGTTGAGCCCAATAGTAATTACAAGACGATTGCGTGAAACATCAATTCCACCAAGATCGCCGGCAGCTACAGCCTGGGTTTCAAAATTAGTGGCAGTTAATCTGGTGGTTGAAAAGTGATCAGAACCTCTGGTGTTAAAAGCAATATGACCATCAGGACCTATGCCACCTAAAAAGAAACCAATGCCACCTTTATTTCTTATCTGAGCTTCATAATTCTTACACCAATCGTCAATCATGAAGATAGATCTCTGCTGAAGTTGTTCAAGCTTATTAGTTGCAGCACGGTATCTTAACGAAAGATCAACAATACTTTTAGGAAATATCTCAGTGAAATGTTTTCCTTCAACTAAATGAATCTTGTCAGAATTAATCAATAATGCTTTGGCAGGATTCAAACCAAAACCTTTGATGTAATATTCATTCACATAATAATAAAAACTATTATGTTGGGATGATGAAATAGGATAGAACTCATCAATCTGAACAAATTGCAAGCCTTTAAGCTCAGGTTTGTATTTTAATTGATATTGTTCTCTTAGTTCAGTTATTTGTTGTGTTTCCCAGTTAGCAATGATATGCTGAGTCCATTTAATGAAATGCTCTGGAGTTTTACCGGTAGGCAAACTTATGACTCCGTCAGGGTTTTCGACAGCCCATTCGATAAATCTTAAAGCTGTGTACATCCCTAATTGAGGGAAGTTACTTGCAATAATGTAAGGTATCTTGGTACTTATATCTTTCTCACCCGAATTGTTAAACAGGATTTGTTCAACAGGTGATAATTTAAATTGATTCATTTTTGAATTGTTTTTAATGATTTTAACAACTTTACAAAGTTAGTGATTAAAATCAATAAAATTAAAGAGGCTACTTAATTAAGTAGCCTCTTCTTATTAAATTAAACCTTTTTTATGTTTTTCGCCTATCACTTTAAGCATATCTTCCGTCATGGTATCAAGATCGTAAGATGGGCTCCAGTTCCATTCTTCTCTGGCGGCAGTATCATCAATAGAGTTAGGCCAAGAATCTGCAATCTCCTGACGGAAATCAGGTTTGTAAGTTATTTCAAAACTCGGAATAAACTTTCTAATAGATTCAGCCATCATTTTAGGATTAACACTGAAAGCTCCTACATTAAAATCAGAATGATGTTTTAGTTTATTGAAATCTGCTTGAAACAAATCAAGAGTAGCTTTTAAACAATCAGGCATATACATCATTGGTAACATGGTGTCTTCTTTAAGGAAACACTCATATTTACCATACTTAATAGCATCATAATAAATTGCAACAGCATAATCAGTAGTGCCACCACCAGGTAAAGTCTCGTTGCTGATAATACCAGGATAGCGCAAGCCTCTGATATCTAAACCAAACTTAGCAACATAATAATCGCCTAACAATTCGCCTGTTACCTTAGTAATGCCATACATGGTTGTAGGGCGAAGAATAGTTTCCTGAGGTGTATTAATAATTGGAGTTGATGGACCAAACGCAGCAATAGAGCTAGGGACAAGGATGCGTTCCATTTTACGTTCGCGGGCAATTTCAAAAACATTTATCATACCATTGATATTGACATCCCATGCAAGCATAGGCTTTTTTTCTCCAACTGCAGAAAGGATAGCAGCTAAATGTACAATAGCATTAACATTGTATTTATCTACAATTTCCGCCATATGTTTCCTGTCAGTAACATCAAGTTGTTCGAATGGTCCTGAATCAGCAAGCTTAATGCCGGTATGAGCGCATTTGTCGGAAGCAATTACGTTATCAGTTCCATAAATGTTACGGAGAGCAAGTACAAGCTCAGAGCCTATCTGACCTGATGAACCTGTTACCAATATTTTTTCTATCATGATTTTAATTTTTATACGAATTAAGTTGATTTGATTTGAGCTGCAAAATTAATTAATTTGTGGATAACAATACTATTTTTTATATAATAAAATTAAAGCTTTTGTAAGTAAGTATATTTTGTTGCTTTAAGCAAAAGATTTATTGAAGATAACAACCCGTTTACCAATACCCTTGAAATGTTCACAGAGACCTTTTGGGTTCTCACAGGACTATTAAATATGTTCACAGATATTATTGAACTTTACACTGGAACCATTCAAATTTACACAGATTCCATTTAGTGATACACCTACTCTTTTAAGAACTCTCCAAGACCTTTGAATTTTACACAGGAACACTTCAGCTTTTTACATGAAGCATTGAACTTTATTCATGGAACTAAATATTATTTGTTTATTAATAAAAACTTTCTTCATGGGTTCTAAAACTTTTCACATGACAATGTAAACTTTACACAGGGACAATAATATTTTACGCAGGGATCGATTATTGAGGAGTTTAGGTCTGAAAACAAAACTCTAAGTTCAAAATATATATCTTCGACTTCAGAATATAAAACTCTAAGTTCAAAAAGAGATTTCTCCCTTTTATAAAAAAATTAACATTATTAATATTTTATTTACTTTTGAAAGTCCTTTAATTAAATAGCTTTTGTTATAAGAGATTATTTGAATTAATTTTACTTTATTACATACTATTATTTTAATTTATCAACATAATAAGTTAAAATGAAGTTAATATATATTGAGATATATCAATAATATCACGATATATATCTTGATAAATAAGGATATATATCAAGATATATGCATTTTCAACCAAAATATTTTAAGTTGATTTGTTAAAATTATAAAAAATTAACACAGATGCCCAGCATTATAAATTAAAAAACATAAGAATAATCTTTAATATTATAAATGTGTTTAAATTTAACTTATAAACAAGTACTATAATACTTAATTAATTAGGTACTTTATTACCTTATTATTTTTTATAATTTTGCCTTGTTTTTTTCTAACAAATAGCTAAGAAAATAATAAACTTAAAACTAATTTCTTTATTAGAACTATTAATTCATTATCATTTTTTTTTATGAGAAAACAATTTTTACTATTCGTCCAAAAGTATGGACTTCAGTTTACTGCGATTCTCTTCACTTTGCTGCTTTTTAGCGGACAAAGCAAGGGGCAGACGGCAGGGACTTTAACTTTTACGATTAATCCTGTTGCGCATCCTACAGCAAGCTACACTCCAAGACATCTTGCAGCTGTTTGGATAGAAACTGCTTCAGGAACTTTCGTTAAAACAAGAAACAGGTACACTGGTACCAGTAATCAAAGCCATTTGGCAAACTGGAACACAGCTTGTGCTTATAGTGTAGTGGATGCAACAGCAGGTGCAACCCTAACTACCTACACTCCAGTGACCATAACACCTTGGACAGGTAATGATATTGCAGGGTCAACTCCCTACAATCTTGTTCCAGACGGTAATTATAGAGTCGCTTTCGAATTTGCCTGGGACGATCCTAATGGCCCAACTACAAGAGATATCGTTTATGTTCCTTTTACAAAAGGTCCAGCAGCAGTTAGTTTAACTCCTGCCGACGTAACTAACTTTACCGGTATGTCTTTAACCTGGACACCTTCTTTTTCGAATACTATTTCTACTTTAGTAGTTTCACCAGCAACTTATGCAGCAGGAGCAGCTATTGCAGCTGTACCTTATACTGTTGCAGGTGGTACTGTTTATAATAACAATGTATTTACAACTCAACTTTCGGATGCAAACGGAAGTTTTGCTAATCCAATTAATATTGGAACTTTTACAGGAACAGCTTCAGGCACTGTTACTAATTCAGTAATTCCTGCCGGAGTTCCTGGAGGGACAGGTTATAGAATTAGAGTTGTGAGTAGTCAACCAGCAACTATTGGTACTGATAATGGTACAAATATTACAATTACAAATGGGGTATCTCCAACATTAACAGCCGCTGTAGGTGCTACAGTTGACAATCCTTTTACTGTTACTTTTACTGATGATCCTACCTGGAGAGCTGCAATAACAGGAATAAAAGTAGGGGGTGTAACCTTAACATCAGGATATACAGTTGCTGCAGGTACAATCACATTTACACCATCCGCATCCTTACCTGCAAATTTATTACAAGCTTCCGGTTTAAAAAATATTATTGTTAGTGCAACTGGATATGGCGATGCTAGTGTAAACCAACAAGTAGACGCAGGTATTTCAACCAAATTAGGCGTTAAAACACAACCTATTTCACCATTAACAAATGGAGCATTATTCGCAACACAACCTGCAGTATATATTCAAGATCAATACGGAAACACAACTACAAGTACAGCTACAGTTACAGCAGCAGTTGGAACAGGTGTCTGGACTTTGGGTGGTACAACTTCAGCTACAGCAGTAGCAGGAACAGCTACTTATACCGATTTAACAGCTACAACAACTGCTTTAGGAGGTTCTACAATTACATTTTCTTCAACTGGATTAACATCCGTTTCAACCAGTACATTTTTTATCCCTTTCCCATTAACAGGAACATTTTCAGTAGGTGCAGGTGGTGATTTTAGTTCATTAACACGTGCTGACGGATTATTTTCAGTAATAAATTCATCTGGTTTATCAGGAAACGTAACCATAAATGTTATAAGTGATATAACTGCTGAAAATGGCGCAGTTGCATTAAATCAATGGACAGAAACAGGCGTTGGTGGTTATACTTTAACAATTCAACCAAGTGGTGGAGTTAGCAGGACATTATCAGGAACTTTAGCAGGTCCTTTATTTAATTTTAACGGTGCCGACAGAGTTAATATCAATGGATTGAATACTGGTGGCAATGCTCTTGTGATATCAAATTTAAGTACAGCTGCAACAGCAGGGACTTCTACAATACAATTTTTAAATGATGCAACTAATATCAGCATAACTAATTGCTCAATCTTAGGTTCGTCAATTGTTCCACTTGCTACAAATGGTGGTACAATCTTCTTCAATACTGGTACAACAACAGGTAATGATAACATTTCTATAGCAAATTGTAAAATTGGACCAGCAGGAACAACTTTGCCATCAAAAGCAATATATGCAAATGGAAGTACTACTTCAGCTGCAATAGCCAATAGCTCAGTTACAATTAATAATTGTGAGATTTACGACTTCTTTTTAACAGGAGGTTGTGCAGGTATTTATGCTTTAACAGGTAATACCGATTGAAGTATTACTAATAATAAAATATATCAAACAGCAACACGTACTTTTACAGCTACAGGTACCTTGAACGGTATTTATTTTGTAAATGCTACTTATGGTGATAACGTTCAGATAACTGGAAATATAATTGGATATAATTCGAACGCAGGAACAGGTACATTTACTTTATCAGGAAGCTCGATTGCAGGTGCATTTCAAGGTATATACATGCAGACAATGCCAACTGCAACTGTAGCTTGTAATATTAATAATAATATTATTTCAGATATTTCATTAACTGCTTCATCAGGAACTTTTACAGGTATCTATAATAATACCTCAGCTTCATCTAATACTATTAATATTAATAGCAATACAATTAAAAATATCGCACTATTAACTACAACAGGTACTGCTCAAGCAATATACACAGGTTCTGCAACTACACTTAATTGTAATTCGAATACAATTGATGGTATTACCAGAAACGCTGCAGGAACTTATTATGTAGTTAGATATAATACTCCAACTACTATTAATTTTAATAATAATATTATTAGAAATATTGCTTCAAACGTTACAGGATCTACTTCTGCTTTCTATGCAATATATTCGAGTGGTAGTGTTGTTACTGAAAACTTTGCTGGTAATAATGTATATAATTTAACTTCAACAGCTACAGGTGCTCAAAATATTATAGGATGGTATTCTACTTCATCAACAGGCACAAAAGCTATTCAGAATAATAAATTTTATAACTTTACAGTAGGCGTAGGATCAGGAGTTCTTTATGGAATAAGAGTGGCTACAGGTACTACAAACGAAATTAGCGGAAACCAAGTTTATACATTTAGTGGTGGTATTACTCAATATGGTATTAATATTGGTGGTGGTACAACTAATAATATTTTTAAGAATAAAATTTATGATTTATCTAATTTAAATACTGCCCCAGTTATTTATGGTTTATATGTAAGTGCAGGTACTACCAATAATATTTACAATAATATAATTGGTGATTTAAGAGGAACTGCTGCAAATGCTGTTAATCCTTTAGTTGGTATTTATCTTAATGCAGGTACTACAAATAATGTGTATAATAATACAGTATATTTAAATGCAACAAGTTCGGGAGCTGCTTTTGGTACTTCAGCTTTATATGCTTCAATAACTCCAACAGTTAATTTGCGTAATAATATTTTTGTAAATACATCTACTCCAAATGGAGCAACAGGCTTTACTTGTGCATATCGTCGTAGTGCAGGTGCTTCAGGAACCCTTTCAACTTATTCTTCTACTTCAAATAATAATTTATTTTATGCAGGAACTCCTGGTACTTATAATTTAATTTATTATGATGGAACAAGCTCTGCTCAAACAATTGCTGCTTATAAATCAGGTGTGTTTACTGCAGGAACTCTTGCTCCAAGAGATGCAAATTCTATTTCAGAAAATCCTAATTGGGTTAGTACAACAAGTTCTGCTGCAACTTATTTACATATAAACACAACTATTGCTACTCAAATAGAAAGTGGAGCTGCATCAATTGCAACTGTTACTGACGACTTTGATGGTGATGTTCGCAATCTTACAACTCCTGATATTGGAGCTGACGAATTTAGTGGTATTGGTGTAGATTTATCAGCACCAGTTATTTCTTATAGTAATTTAGGAAATCAGGTTTCAAATGCTACTATTGTATTAACAAGTACAATTAACGATATGTCTGGAGTTCCTACTTCAGGTTCAGGGTTACCAGTATTATACTACAAAGTTAATTCAGGAACTTATACTTCAGTAACTGGAGTTTCAATAGGTTCAAATCAATATACATTTACTTTTACACCAACAACAGTAGTTGGCGATATTGTTTTTTACTATGTGGTTGCACAAGATTTAGCTATTGCTAAAAACATAGGAGCTTATCCATCAACTGGTGCAAGTGGTTATACTGTTGACCCTCCTGCATGTTCAACTCCACCAACTTCTCCAAGTACTTTCTTAGTAGGAGCTACGTTTTCTGGTTCATATAATGTTGGAGCAACTGAAACATATAAATCTTTAACCAGTGCTTCAGGCTTGTTTGCTGCATTAAATACTGGTGTAGTTACAGGTAATTTAACTATTAATATTACTTCTGATCTTACTGAAACAGGGCTTAATGCCTTAAATCAATGGGCAGAAACTAATGGTAGTGGATATACAATGACAATACAACCTAATGGTGGTGTTGCCAGAACTATTTCAGGTACTGCTGATGGAATGCCTCTTTTAAACTTTAATGGTGCTGACAGAGTTACTATTAATGGTTTGAATGCTTCTGGAAATTCATTGACAATTTCTAATTTAAGTGTAGCTGCAACTGCAAATACATCAACTATTCAATTTAGTAATGATGCTACAAATAATACAATTACTAACTGTACTATTTTAGGTTCTGCAACAGTACCTTTGGCTACAAATGGTGGTAATATTTGTATTAGTACAGGTACAACCACTGGAAATGATAACATCACAATTTCATATTGTAAAATTGGAGCTGCAGGAACTAACTTGCCTTCAAAAGGAATTTGTGGTATGGGAAGTACAACTTCAGCTACAATTGCAAATAATAATGTTACCATTACAAATTGCGAAATTTATGATTTCTTCTTAACTGGAGGTTGTGCTGGTGTGTATGCTACAGCAGGTAATTCGGATTGGACTATTTCTTATAATGATATTTACCAAACTGCAACCAGAACATTTACTGCTACAGGTACAATGACAGCTATCTATTTTGTAAATGCAACTTATGGTGATAATGTTCAGATAATAGAAAATACAATTGGATATGCTTCAAGTGCTGGTACAGGTGTATTTACTTTGTCTGGGAGTACTATAGCAGGTGCTTTCCAAGGTATTTATTTACAAACAATGCCAACAGCTTCTAGTGCTTGTAATATTAATAATAATATAATTAGTGATATTTCATTAACTTCAGCTTCAGGAGCTTTTACAGGCATTTATAATAATTCTTCAGCATCTTCTAATACAATTAATATTACTAGCAATCAGATTAAAAATATTGCATTAGTTACAACTACAGGAACTGCTCAAGCAATTTATACAGGTTCTGCTACCACACTTACTTGTAATTTTAATACAATTGATGGTATTAGTCGTAATGGTGCTGGTACATTATATGGTATTCAATATAATGCTCCAACTAATATAACTTTTAATGGTAATACTATTAAAAACTTATTTTATACAAGTACAAGTGGAACTTCAGCTTTTTATGGTATTTATTCAGGTAGTTCAGCAGTTAACGAAACCTTAATTGGTAATAATGTTTATAACTTAATCTCTAGTTCTACAGGTACACAAACAATTATAGGTTGGTATAACAATACTGGTACAGGTATAAAAACTGTTCAAAATAATAAATTCTATAATATTTCTGCAGGTGGTGGTGCTACTATCTATGGTTTCAGATTAAGATATGGAACCACAGTTGAAGTAAGTGGAAATTCAGTATATGCTATTAGTGGTGGTTTAACTATTTATGGAATGTATATCTATCCTTCAGCTACTACTAATAATATTTTTAGAAATAAAATTTATGATTTGTCATCAACTAATACCAGTGCAGCAATATATGGTCTTTATATAACTAATGGAACTAATAATACTATTTATAATAATATTATTGGCGATTTAAGAGCAACTGCAGCCAATGCTGACAATACAGTTTATGGAATTTATCTTGCTGGAGGAACTGCAAATAATTTATATTATAACACAGTTTATTTAAATGCAAATAGTACAGGTGCTACATTTGGAAGCTCTGCATTATACACATCAACTACTCCTATTTTAGACTTACGTAATAATATTTTTGTTAATAATTCAACACCAAACGGCACAACTGGATTTACAAGTGCAATTCGTCGTAGTGATGCAATTTTAACAAACTATTCTATTACTTCAAATAATAATTTATATTATGCAGGAACACCTGGTACAAATAATTTAATAATGTATGATGGAACTTCATCTTATCAAACTTTAGCTAATTATCAAGCATTACTTGCAACTCGTGATGCAGCATCAATTACAGAAAATCCTTATTGGACAAGTACAGTTGGTGCAGATGCCGGATTCCTTCATATTAATGTTTATATCCCAACTGCAATTAGCAATGGAGCAGTAAATATAGCAGGAATTACTACGGATTTTGATGGAAATATTCGTCAGGGTAATGCCGGTTATACAGGTATTGGTTCAGCTCCTGAAATAGGTGCTGATGAATTTGAAGTAGCTTCAGGTTGTACAGGAACTCCTGCACATTCTACAGTTATAGGTTCTACTACTTTATGTTCAGGAACTGGTACTGCATTATCATTAAATACTACCTATACTGATCCTGGTATTATATATCAATGGAAAAAAGCTACTGTAATTACAGGCCCTTATACAAATATAGGTATAGCACCTACTCAAGCTACTGGAAACTTATCAACAACTACCTATTATAAATGTGTAGTTACTTGTGGAAGTACTAGTTTGTCTGATACCTCAGAAATAGCGACAGTTGAAATTTCTCCTGTTTCTGTGGGGGGTAATGCAACAGCTACAACTTCACCTATATGTATTGGAAGTAATACAACTATTACTTTAACAGGAAATGTTGGAACTATTCAATGGCAATCATCTTCAGATAATTCTGTTTGGAATAATATTAGTGGAGAAAATACTTCTTCTTTAACAACAGCTAATTTAAGTGCAATTAGCTATTATCGTGCTATAGTAACAAGTGGAGTTTGTACTTCAGCTACATCTTCTGTTGCAACAGTTAATATTGATGCACTCCCAATTGCTGGTTCAGTTACAGGCGGAACATCATTATGTTCAGGTAGTATTAGTGGTTTATTAACATTAGGTGGTTATACAGGAACTATTTTAAGATGGGAATCTTCAGTTGATGGAAATACTTGGAACCCGATTGCAAATACTATTGCAACATACACTTCTAGTATGTTAACTTCAACAACTCAATTTAGAGCTGTAGTTAAAAACGGAGCTTGTAGTTCTGCAAATTCTGGTGCTACAATTGTTAATATTGATTCTATAACCTACGCTGGAGAAGTTACTGGTGGAAGTACGATATGCTATGGAACTACAAGTGGAGTTTTATCATTAGGTACACATATAGGTTCTGTTTTAAGATGGGAGTCTTCAGAAGATGGTATTATTTGGACACCAATTGCAAATACATTACCTACTTATACTTCAGGCGCATTAACAACAGTTACAATGTTTAGAGCCGTTGTTCAAAACGGAAGTTGTAATATTGAGAACTCAATAGAAACAACTGTTAATATTGATCCATTAACCGATGCAGGTGCTGTAACAGGAGGAACTACTATTTGTTATGGAAGCACAAGCGATATCTTAACTTTAGGTGCACATACTGGAGCCATTATTAGATGGGAGTCTTCAACTGATGGCACAAACTGGACTCCAATTGCAAATACTTCTGCAACCTTTACATCTTTTGCTTTAACAGCAACAACTCAATTCAGAGCAGTTGTTAAGAGTGGTGCTTGTTTCTTAGGATATTCAATTCCTACAACTGTAACAGTTGAATCATTAACAATTCCAGGAACTGTAACAGGTGGAACTACAATTTGTAATGGAAGTACTAGTGGTTTATTAACATTAGGAACTCATTTAGGAAGTATAATAAGATGGGAATCTTCTGTAGATGGTACAAACTGGGCTCCTATTACTAATACATTGTCAACATATACCTCTGATGCATTAAGTGCAACTACTCAATTTAGAGCTGTTGTTCAGAATGGTGTTTGTAATTTAGATTACTCAACACCTACTATTGTTTCAGTAGATGCAACAACTAATGCTGGTGCAGTTACTGGTGGAACAACAATTTGTACTGGAAGCTCAAGTAGTTTATTAACTTTAAGTAGTTATATAGGAACAATACAAGGATGGGAATCATCAACAGATGGTACAAATTGGACACCTATTTCAAATACTTTACCAACATATACATCTGGATTATTAACAAGTAACACACAATTTAGAGCAGTTGTTAAAAATGGAGTTTGTGGTATTGTAAAATCAATAGCTACCACAGTTAACGTAACTCCAGCTGCAAGTGTTTCTTTTACTCCAGCTATATCAACTCGTTGTCAAGGTGCAGGGGTTTCTATTAATCAAGCTACAGCTACAAACTCAAATAGTTTAGTTTATAGCCTAGATGGAGCCAGTATTAGTGCAGGAAACTCAGTAAATCCAAATACAGGTGTAGTTTCATTTGTTTCTTCATGGAATGGAACAACAACAATTATAGCTACTGCAACTGGTTGTAATGGTTCAGCTATTGCAACAAAAGTTGTAACAATAACTCCAAGTGTAACTATTATGCCATTCAATCAAGCAACATCTACACGATGTCAGGGTGCAAATTCAACATTATATACTACTTCAGCAAATAATTCTACAGGAATAACCTATAGTTTAGATGCTGCAAGTTTAGCAGGTGGAAATATTATTAATGCTTCTACAGGTTTAGTAACATTTGCTTCAACTTGGAATGGATTAACAACAATCACTGCAACTGCAGCAGGTTGTAACGGTCCTGCACTTACAACACACGTTGTAACTACAACATCAACTGTAACTATTACTCCATTTGCTACTTCGACTTCAACTCGTTGCCAAGGAGCTGGAACAATAACACAAACTACAACAGCTAGTAATTCTATAGGAATAACCTATAGTTTAGATGCTACAAGTATTGCAGGTGGAAACACTATTAATTCTACTACTGGTTTAGTTATATTTGCCTCAACCTGGCATGGAACTAGCACTATTATTGCAAGTGCTTCTGGATGTAACGGGCCAGCTTTAGCTACTCATACTGTAATTACAACTCCTACTGTTACAATAAATCCATTTTCAACAACTACAATGACGAGATGTCAAGGAATAGGATTAATTAATAATACTACAACTGCTAATAATTCAACAGCTATTAATTATAACTTAGATGGTGCAAGTATTGCAGGTGGTAATACAATTATTGCAACAACTGGTGAGGTTACTTTTGCAGCTACTTGGAGTGGTACTTCAACAATAACTGCTAGCGCTTCTGGTTGTAATGGCCCAGTTCTAACTAATTATTATATTATTACTACACCTACAGTTAGCATTAACGCTTTTGCTCCTGCAACATCAACTCGATGCCAGGGTTTGGGTAATGTTACTTATACTACAACTGCAAATAATTCAACAGGTATAAGCTATAGTTTAGATGCTATGAGTATTGCTGCTGGAAATACAATTAATGCTACAACAGGTATTGTAACTTATGTTGCAAACTGGAATGGAATATGTATTATTACTGCTATTGCAACAGGTTGCAATGGTCCAGCAACTACAACACATATTGTTACAACTACTCCTTCAGTTACTATTGCTCATTATATTCCTGCTACAACTTCTCGTTGTCAGGGTGCTGGAACAGTTGCTTACACTACAACAGCTATGAATGCAAGTAATATTATTTATTCTTTAGATACTACAAGTTTAAATAGTGGGAATACTATTAATTCACTTACAGGAGAAGTTACTTATAATGCTACTTGGTATGGTACTTCAATAATAACTGCTTCAGCAACTGGTTGCAACGGTACTGTTTCTACAACATTTGTTTCAGTAACTTTAGCTCCAGTTTCTATTACTCCTTTTGCTACTCCTTCAATTACTAACTGTCAGGCTATGGGTACTTATGTAACTACTACTACAGCTACAAATTCAACAGGTATTACTTACAGCTTGGATGCTGCAAGTATCACTGGTGGTAATACTATTAATTCTATTACTGGTGCATTATCATTTGCTTCAACATGGGTAGGAACTACTACAGTTACTGCAAGTGCTGCTGGTTGTAACGGTCCTGTAACAACTAATCAAGTTATAACTATTTCACCTTTACCTGCTGCAGCTGGTACTATTACTTCAGTGAATAATGATAGTGTGAGCATAAATGAAAATAATGTATTATACACAGTTGCAACTATTCCTAATGCAACATCTTATTTATGGAAATATTATAGTGGTGGTTCTGATGTTATAATTGAAACTTCTACAAATAATGTAACACTTAATTTCTATACTTCTGCTTCTTCAGGTATACTAACTGTTAAGGGGCATAATAATTGTGGTGATGGAGTTGCTTCAAGCCCATACTCAATTTATGTATCTCCACTAGGTATTGATGAAAAAGGAAAGATAAATTATAAAATCTATCCTAATCCTTCAAATGGTAATGTTACAATTAGTATAAATGGTATTACTGAAAATTTAGATTTACAAGTTATAAATCTTCAAGGTAAAGTAATACATTCTGAAAAGCTTACTAAACAAACTCCATTTATTACCCAAAATTTAGATTTATCTAAATATGCTAAGGGTATCTATTATATTAAATTTACAAATAGCAGTTTTACGAAAGTAGAAAAACTAGTAATTCAATAATTTAATTTATAAAAATAATATATTTAGAAACATTTAATTTTATCATAATGAAAATAAAATCAATTATAATACATACAGTTTTAGCATTTATCTTTGGGGTTTTTATATCTTTTAATGCTAATTCGCAAACTGCAGGATCATTATCTTTCAATGTTACTACCACCTTTACTGGTGGTAGCTGGGGTAGTGCTTCTAATTTTGTTGTTTGGATAGAAGACGCTTCAGGTTCTTTCGTTAAAACAAGAATTTTATATGGCAGTGAAACCGACCATTTAATGCAATGGTCTGCCAAATCACCTAGTATGAGTATTACAGATGCTACTACGGGTGCAACAAAAACTACGAATCCTTTTGTGTATCCTGCAATTATTTGGACAGGTAATGATATTACAGGGTCATCTCCATACAATTTATTACCTGATGGAACATATAATGTTTCAATGGAATTAGCTTGGGCAAGCTCAAAGGTTTTAGGAACTGGTAGACAAATTTATACTGCTACTTTCGTAAAAGGACCATCTCCACAAACTGTAACTCCAACTAATCAAACTAATTTTACTGGTATGACTTTGCAATGGACTCCTGCTACTGCTGTTTCTGTAACAACATCTGCTTTATCTGCAAGTTCTTATTGTGCTAGCAGTGCTGTTAGCGTTCCTTTTACTAAAGGAACAGGTACTATATATAATAATAATGTGTGGACAGTTCAATTATCAAATGCAAGCGGAAGTTTTTTAAGTCCTGTAACTATTGGAACACTTAATGGTGCTGCTGCTGGTTCTGTATCTTGTACTATTCCTGCTGGTACTGCTTCTGGTACTGGATATAGAATAAGAGTTGTAGGTAGTCAGCCTGCAAGCATTGGTACTGATAATGGTACAGATATTACAATTACAGGTGCTCCAGCTGTACCTTCTATTGGAACTATTGCTCAGCCAACTTGTACTTCAACTTATGGTAGTGTTACTTTAAATGGTTTGCCTGCCTCTGGTACATGGACTGTTAATCCTGGTAATATTAGTGGCTCAGGAACTAGTACTACAGTTTCAGGTCTTGCTGCAAATACTTATAATTTTACTGTTACTTCTACTTGTGGAGTTTCAAGTGCTACAGGAAATGTTGTTATAAATGCTCAACCTGCTACTCCAGCTGCTCCAACTGTGGGGACTATAACTCATCCAACTTGTGCTGTTGCTACTGGAGGTGTTGTTCTTACAGGTCTTCCTGCTACAGGAAACTGGACTTTAACACGTAGCCCAGGAGGAAGTACTACTAACGGAACTGGTACAAGCAAAACAATAAGTGGACTTGCTGCCGGCAATTATACTTATACTGTTACAAATTCTTTAGGATGTATGTCTAGTGTTTCTAATAATGTTGTTATTAACGCTCAACCTGCTACTCCTGCAGCTCCATCTATTGGTACAATTACACATCCTACATGTACTGTTTCTACAGGAAGTGTTGATTTGTCTGGTTTACCTTCTGGAGCATGGACAATTACTAGAACTCCTGGTAATATAGTTACTACAGGCTCAGGTGCTACAACGAACATTTCAGGAATAGCATCAGGTATCTATACTTATACAGTAAATGACGGTACTTGTACTTCTTTAGCTTCTTCAAACGTTGTTGTAAATGCTCAATTACCAACTCCTACTGCTCCAGTTATTGGAACTATTACACATCCAACTTGTACTTCGGCTACAGGTAGTGTTGTCTTAAATGGATTACCTGCTACAGGGTCTTGGTCTTTGACAAGAACTCCTGGAAATGTTGTTACTACTGGAAACGGTTTGACTACTACTATTGCAGGTCTTGCTACAGATACTTATAACTTTATTGTGACCAATTCAGTGAATTGTGTTTCAGTAGCCTCAGCTAATGTTGTTATTAATGCGCAACCTGCTTTACCTGCAACACCAATTGTTGGCACTATTACTCAACCAAGCTGTTCTGTTGCTGATGCAAGCGTTAACTTTAGTGGTTTACCTGCTACTGGAACTTGGTCTATTACACGTTCTCCAGGCAATATTATTACTCCTGGTGTTGGTGCTACTACTGTTGTTACTGGTATTCCAGCTTCTGGTACTTACACTTTCCAGGTAAGTAACGCTGCTGGTTGTACTTCTTTAGCTACAGCTAATGTAGTAGTGAATGCGCAACCACTAACTCCTAGTGTTACAAGTCAAAGTGCATCTGTTTTAACTGGAGGTACTTTTGTAGTTTCTCCTGCATCTGTTCCAGTTGGTACCACTTATACTTGGGATGTTCCTTCATATACCGGTGGTGTTACTGGTGGTAGTGCACAAGCAACTCCTCAAACCGAAATAAGTGGTACTTTATTATTAGCTGCCGGAACTGGTACTGCTACTTATATTGTTACACCTGCATTAGGAAGTTGCACAGGCGCTCCTTTTACAGTTACTGTTGATGTTTCTTCCTCTTGCAATGCTGTTACAATTGGAACTCCTAACGTTGCTAATAGTACTATTTGTGCTACTGGAAATACAAGTTTTACAGTTGTGGCTAATGGTACTGCTTTAACTTATGCTTGGCAATATTATAACGGAACTACTTGGGCTAACGTAGTGAATAATACTCCTGCTGGAGCTGTTTATACAAATGCTAATACAGCTACTTTAAATGTTTCTGGTATTACTTCAACTAATACATTCCAATATCGTTGTTATATCACAAATTGTAATGGAAACAACAATGCTACTTCTAATGTAGCTACACTTACTGTTAACCCATTGCCTACAGTTATTACTGTTGGAACTATCACCCAACCTACTTGTGGTGTTGCTACTGGAACTGTTGCTGTAAGCGCTTTGCCTGCTACAGGAACTTGGACAGTTAATCCTGGAAACTTTACTGGATCAGGAACTACTACAACTTTGATAGGACTTTCTTCAGGAACTTATAACTTTACTGTTACTAATTCTGCTTCTTGCACATCTGTTCCTACTTCAAACGTTGTAATCATTACTCAACCTGTAACTCCTGCTGCTCCTGCTGTTGGTACTATTACTCAACCTACTTGTAATGTAACTACCGGTACAGTTGTTTTAAATGGTTTACCAGCTTCTGGTTCTTGGACTCTTAATCCTGGTAATATTGTTGGTACTGGTACTTCTAAAACCCTTAGTGGTTTAGCTACAGGCACCACAACTTATACAGTAAAAAATGCTGATTTGTGTACTTCAGTTGCTTCTGCAAATGTTGTTATCAATGCTGCTCCATCGCCTCAAGCTGCTCCAACTATTGGTACAATTACACAACCTACTTGTGCATTAGCTACAGGTTCTGTTGTATTGAATAATTTGCCTGCTACTGGAAACTGGACTGTAAACCCAGGAAATATCAGTGGTTTTGGTTCTTCTCTTACTATCCCTGGTGTTACTGTAGGTACTCATACTTATACTGTAACTAACAATACTGCTTGTACATCTGTTGCTTCGGCTAATGTTGTTATCAATGCACAACCTACAACTCCTTCTGCTCCTGTTGTTGGTGCTTTAACACATCCTACTTGTGCTTTGGCTACAGGAAGTGCTGTTTTAAGCGGTTTGCCTGCTACAGGCACCTGGACTTTAACACGTGTTGCTGATAATGCGACTACTACCGGTAGTGGTGTTAGTACAACTGTTTCTGGCATTATGTCGGGTACATACAATTATAAAGTAACTAATAGTGTTGGATGTACTTCTGTTGTGTCTCAGGATTTTGTTATTAATGCTCAACCTGAGACTCCTATAGCTCCAATGGTTGGCACTATTAATTCGCCTACTTGCAGTGTGCTTACTGGTAGTGTTTTGTTATATAATTTACCTACTACAGGTAGTTGGACGCTTAATCCAGGTAATATAAACGGTAGTGGTTCAACTTATACTGTTAGTGGTTTAGCTTCTGGAAACCTTACTTTTAAGGTTACTAATGCTGCTGGTTGTATCTCTGCAGCTTCTGCCAATGTTGCTATTCCTACACATGCTGTAACTCCTGCTACTCCTAGTATTACTATTAACATTAACGTATTGCATTCGAGCGCAGCTACAGGCAATCAATGGTACAATTCTAATGGTATTATCATCGGTGCTACTGCGCAAGACTTAACTGTTATGTACAACACCGGATATTATGTTATAGTTAATGATGGCGTTTGCGCTTCAAGTCCTTCTAATACTATTAACGTTACCAATGTAGGGATTCAGAATGTTGAAAAAAATAATAAGATCAGCGTGTATCCAAATCCATTTACCAACGAATTGGCAATTGAAGCTGAAGGTAATCAAAACATAAAAAGCTTCGAAATCTTTAATGCAGTTGGTCATGTGGTTTATATAGGACATGAAACTACAAAAGCAGTTGTTTCTACAACTAATTTTGCTTCTGGAATGTATTTGTTGAGAATTCAAACAAATAATACTACACAGTATAAAAAGATTATCAAAGAGTAATTTTTTTCATCTAAGACTATAAATAGTAATTCAGTTTATATTTAATTTTTTTCTCAAAACTTAATTATTATTTTCAAAACGTTCCGTAATAGTTTCGGCTGTTACGGAATTTTTGTTTATAGGTGAATTATTTTTACAGCTTATCGCAGATTCATTTCAGAGGTTAAAAGCCCTTTTACAGACACCTTAGAAATGTTTGCAGAGACCTTAGGAATTTACACATGGAGCCTCGTATATTGCACATTTCCGCTCAAACTTTACACGAGGACCTTCGAATTTTACACGAGGACTCTCTGAAAAAGTGCAAGCTGTTTGAAAAGTACACATGCACCTTAATAATTTACACATGGTGTCTAATATTCTACACATAGGGTATAAAACTTTACACACGGACCTACATTTTCTGTGTTTTTACTATAAAACTTTCTTCATGGGTTTTAAAACTTTTTACATGACAATGTAATTTTTACACATGGATGCTAAAACATTACGCAGGGATTGTGTAATGAGACGTTTGTGTTAAAAATTATTAAACCGATGCTTTAGTTATTTTTTCTTCTTATAGAAATTTTTAAAGGGGAATTATAGTATTTTTTTTTAAACATAACAATAAAAAACGGATTCTTAAAAAAATAAAAAAAACAATATCATACATTATAGTAATGAATCCGAATTATTGTTTTAACTTTGCAAAATATTAATAAAATCAAGTTTTTTAAAACGGTTTAATTGATATAAAATTGAAATCATACCAAAATAGTTACCTATTAGGACGCTATTAAACCCCAATTATCACCTGGAAAATGGTAGTTGAAGTTTGACAATTTTTTAATCGTATAATTATTTTAATTATCAATAAAAAACAAAAAACGATGAATAAACATGAAAAGGAAAAATTAGAAGATGCAAAATCAATCTCTAAAATCAGAACAGAAAATGCGGTTGAGGTAGCTGCTTTTCCCGCCGTAGATGGAGATATTGAAGATATTGACGTTATTGTTGCTAAAATAGAGTCATTAGGTCCTGCGCAAAGTTCGGATGATACAGGTGTTGCAATAGATAAGGAAACGGCCAAGTTAATATTAGCTGAAGAAATTTATAATCATGGTCAACTTGCGGGCTCCTATTTTATGAAAAAGGGAGATATGACTAATTATCGTAAAGTTAACTTTAAATTTTGGAAGCTTAAAAGACTTAAACCTACCGATCTTAAAAATGCTGCTGTAAATATGATAAAAATTTGCACTGAAAATCTTCCTGTATTATTGCCTTATAAAATAACTACATTAACTATAGCTAAACTTACTACAGATAATGCTAATTATGAGCCATTATCAAACAAACCAAAAGAAAAAAGAATAGCTCATAAAATAACAACAACTGCAATTAATGATGCTGTTAAAAGATTGACTCATGTTATTAATCTTCGTCTAAAAGGCTCGTTGATTGCGATGAAAGAACCTAAACCTGCGTTGTACTATTTGCTTTATAATCTAACATTTGATGATAAATTGGGAGCACATTCACATTATCCTCCTTCGGTAGTTACCGGGAATGTGATAATAAAAGCCGTAAATAGTGTCACTGGAGAACCTGTTGAAGGTGTTAGTTTCAGGGCAGTAGGATTTCCACAAGTAATTTTAACTGATAATTTTGGTATAGGATTATTTGTTTTACCTATAGGTATGCAGATTATAAAAATGATTTGTTTTGATTATCTTCCAGGTGAAATTACGGTTGAAGTTATAGAAGGCGATCAGCATCAGGATGTACAGATGACGATGGGGGTGTAATTAGACAACGGTTTCTAAAGAAAAGCGAATAAGTAAAATTATTTTACATTTCAGATTAAGTTAAATAATCTAGATAAATAATAGGAGTCGACAAAACAATAGATTTGTAGGCTCTTTTTTATTTTATATAACTTAATAGCAAATAAATGTGTACCTTTGCAGAAAAAAAAGTGAACATGAGAAGTAGTGAGGATTGTCCATCAGAAATTGATTTGATGAAAATAAAAAAGGCCAACATAATGTTGACCTTCTTAGTAGCGGGAGCCGGACTTCCCGACTTTTAATCCCTTACTGATAATCTGTGTTTTAAGTCTCATTTTTTTTACTTTTTAATTCATTATTTATTTAATTGACGCGGTTTTTGACGCAGTTTATTATTTTACATATAAAAGATATACAGCTTTTTAACATTCTCAATTCCCATTTGCCTATTTTATGCGACAAATCATACTATTTTAGTATCTGTGGCTAAATTGTGGCAATAAATTTTGATAATCTTTTTTTTAAAAAATCCTATCTGATTCTAATAATTTCTTTAAAGACTTTTCAAAAGTTTATCTTTTTCTAATATCAAATAAC
>CAIWDQ010000218.1 GCA_903911455.1 uncultured bacterium | reverse complement strand
ATACCAAGCGTAAATTATTTTGAATATAGCGAAGCATACATACACTACTATCGCAATAAACAAGTAGGAAAAAATGAATAATAGGAAATCTAAAAATAAAAAATAAATCTCAAACTAAATATTATCAATGAGTGATGGCTATAATTCAAAATTAACACAACTACAAGAATGTTTGATTAATATTGATATGCTTGCTAGAAATATTCTTGATGTAATAGCGGAATTAAATAAGCAAAAAATCTTACCAACTAATGTTATATTTAAAATTGTCAATAGATATAATTTTATTCAATTCTGTTCTTTCCTTGATGAATTAAATCATTTAGGAAAATTAGCTAAAAATGATCAATATTTAAAAGATACGCTTTATATAATTGCACCTATTCATCGGACATTAAAAAAGTGGAATGGAATACGTGATATTAGAAATAAAATGTATGCACATTTAAATCGTGATAACTCTGGTAATTTTTATCCATGGTGGATTACTATGAAAGATATTAGGATTCCTAAAACATTTCATGAGAATATTATTGTAGCATCTTTATTTCTTATGATTCAAAAAGTTTTACTCTCAAGATATTACGATTTATTTAATGAAGGACATCTAAAAATTAAGGATGAATATGCAGATAGTTTAAATCAAATTAATATAAATAATAAAAATATGACTATCTCAGAACTTGAAAGTTTAAAAGTGAGTTTAATTGAAGAAGTTGAAAAAAGGATGAATGAATTAGGAGCAGAACTTTATGAAGTTTAGTCAATAAATATAAATATAAATAAAATTGAAAAAATAAAACTCCAATCCTACAATAGTCCCGTCAATAGCTTCGGAAAGATACCAAACACAAAAGTTAAAAGAATAGTTATTGTTAATACAATAATAACTTCGGGGGTAAGCTTAATCTTTTCGGCATTGGAATCGTCGTTGGAGAGGATAAGAGTTATAGGTTTAAGATAATAAACCAGACTTATTGCTGAGGCAATTACTGCCAACACTACCAAAACAATATAACCGCTTTCTGCCGCAGCAGTAAAGATATTAAACTTAGCCATAAAGCCAGAAAATGGCGGAATGCCTGCCATAGAAAGCATGGCAACAATCAATGCAAATGCCAGAAACTTATTTTTGGCTCCCATACCTTTAAAAACTGTAAGCTGGTCGTCCCATTTAACTTCAATTACCTCTACCAATACGGTAAATGCCATGATAGTAGCCATGGAATAGGATACGGCATACAACAACAATGCTCCTGCAGAATACTGGTTAAGGGCAAGTACCGCCATCAACAAAAAGCCTGCATGAGAAATTCCGGAATAAGCCAGCAATCGTTTAAAAC
Source organism: uncultured bacterium (assembly GCA_903911455.1). Taxonomy (GTDB): domain Bacteria; phylum Bacteroidota; class Bacteroidia; order Bacteroidales; family JACABE01; genus JBAXLO01. Next base: position 5,809 of record CAIWDQ010000218.1, on the reverse strand, counting down.
GTTTCTGCGGAAGCCCAAACAATACTGCTGTAAAGAAACTTAAAAAAGAAACTATCATTATAGTAGTTGCCCAAACAGGTTGGATAGCTGCAAAATGATAAGCATACACACGATACAAAGCAGCTACTCCGGCTATCTTTACAGTAGAACCCATATATGCAGTAATAACTGTGGGAGAACCTTCGTAAACATCGGGAGCCCAGAAATGAAAAGGAACGGCTGCTATCTTAAACAACAAGCCTACTGTAAGCATCAACAAGCCAATGCTGAACATATTGTTTGCCTTATTGCCGTTAGCGGCTAAATAAGCAGTTATGTCATGGAAATCAAAACTTCCGGAGGCTCCATAAATCAAAGCAATACCAAATAACATTACGCCTGTCATAAACGAACCTAAAAGGAAATATTTCATGGCTGCTTCGTTGGAAGGCAACTCATACTTACGGCTTCCGGCTAATACATAAAGACATATAGACATGGTCTCTATACCGATAAACAACACCACAAGATTGCCAAAAGAAGTCATAAGCAACATGGAAGTGGTGGCAAATACCAAAAGAGCGGCAATCTCGTCCAAATGCTTTTCCCATGGGGAATAATGCGAATGAAACAACAGAAAAACCAAAGCCGAAGAAAGAAGTATCAACGCATTAAAAGCCACAGCATAGTTGTCGTAAACAATCATATCGTTGTACAAATGCAGATTGGTATTCCACAAACGGATATTAAATATAAAACCAAGCATCAAACCTGCAATAGCGAGCCAAAGACTAAGCCCCGGCTTGTTGAAGGCTCCTGCCATCATGATAGCAACTCCAGTTAAGGCAATTATAATAATTACTTCCATCGTTAATACGTTTTTAAGATTTGGTTAAGCACCGGCTCAGCAATATGCAATAGTGAAGAAGGGAAGATACCCATCCAGAAGATTACAATCGTAATGACTGTGAGCATTAGTTGTTCGCTTAGATTAAGGTCGGCAAAGACAGTGATAGTTGGATTAAGTTTGCCAAACATGCTTCGCTGATAAAGCCAAAGCATATAAACTGCTCCGAATATAATACCTGTTCCGGCTAAGGCTGCAAAGATTGGTTGCGTTTGGAATATACCTAACAACATCAGGAATTCTCCTATAAACCCATTTGTTAAAGGAAGTGCCACAGAAGCCAGCATTACAATCATAAAATAAATAGCAAAACGTGGGGCAATACTTGCTATGCCTCCCATTTCACTAATCTTCCTCTCCCCTATTCTGCTTGAGAATATTCCAGCAATAAAGAATAATCCGATAACATTAACGCCATGCGATAACATCTGGAAAGTAGCTCCCTGCAAAGCATTTTTATTCATAGTTAAAACTGCTGCTGCCAACAATCCCACATGTGCCATTGAAGAGAATGCAAACAATCGCTTAATATCAGTTTGCCTGATAGCTATTATAGAAGCATAAATGATTCCGGTAACAGCTAATATCGTTGCTATTGTCCCCCATTGTATCACTGCTAAATGAGTGATAGGTAACATTAATCTTATCATACCATAAACTCCCATCTTCAGCATGATACCTGCCAATAACATGGTGCCGCTCATAGGTGCAACTTTATATGTGTCGGGTTGCCATGTATGGAATGGGAATATAGGTATCTTTACTGCAAAGACTATAAAGAATGCCCAGAATAGCCAGCTTTGTTCTACACTTGATAAAGCTACCTGATAAAGTGCAGAGAAATTAAATGAATGTGGATAAGGTGTTTTGGTGTATAAATAAATTAATGCTACTAACATTAATAAACTTCCAAACAAAGTATAGATAAAGAACTTAATAGTTATTTTCTCTCTTCCTTCAGCACCCCAGAATCCACAGATAAAATAAACAGGTAATAAAGCCAATTCCCAATAGATATAAAACATTAAAGCGTTTTGGGTGGTGAATACTCCCGTTAAAGCGAATATTGTTAAAAAGAAAAGACTGTAATATATATTTGGGCGTTCGTGATTCTCCAAAAAAGAAGCAGTTACTATTAATGGTGCAGCAAAAGAAGTTAGCAGTAATAACAGATAACTTAAGCCATCCATTGAAAAGAAAATACTGTCCATTCCTACAATACTTACAACATTAAGTGTAGTTGGGTAAAGATAAGTTGGTAAGTAAATTAATGTTGAGATAAACATCAATACAGAAGCTATCAAAGAAAACTGCTTAATTTGTCGTATATCTTTTATGAATAAGACAATTATAGAAGCAAGTACAGGCAATCCGAGTGTAATAATTGGCAGCATCTGTTATCTGATTATAATGTTAATAATAAAAAGCGCAATAATACCCAGAACCATCATATAGACATAAAACTCTATGTAACCGTTCTGAATATATTTAATCCAGTTTCCTGTACGAACTACCATCACACCAATATTATTAACCAGACCGTCAATCCATTTTATTTCAACAATGCGATAGAATGCATCCGACAACCATAACACAGGTTTCACAAAGAGGAACTCATATATTTCGTCCATCCAGTACTTAGCTTCAAATATCTTGAAGATTGCAGGCGTTTTAGTTTCGGTTCCTTTATACTTTTTAATATAGATAAACCAGGAACATATAATAGCAATCAACACTCCCACAACTGAAATAATAATAAGAAGTAATTCTTCGGATAAAGGAAGACTATTTTTAATCATTATTTGTGAAGAAGCTTTAAATACAGGAGCTAAATAGTTGTGAAGAAAATGTTGTGTACCTAACCATTCGGGCAAACCTAACATCCCTCCTACTACCGAAAGTATTGCTAAAACAATTAAAGGAATAGTCATTACCTTTGGTGACTCATGAATATGTTTAGCAGTTTCGTCATCGCCTCTGTAAGTTCCTTTAAAGACTAAAAAGTATAAACGGAACATATAAAAGGCAGTCATTAAAGCACCTGCAATACCTAATATCCACAATAAAGGATTCTTTTCATATAAAGAAGAAAGAATTTCATCTTTAGAAAAGAAACCTGAGAAAGGCGGAATACCACTGATAGCAATTGTTCCCATAAGGAAAACAAGAGAAGTAATCTTTAATTTTTTAGATAAACCACCCATCTTAGTAATATCCTGTTCGCCACTTAAAGCATGTATAACACTGCCTGCTGCAAGAAATAAAAGCGCTTTGAAAAAGGCATGAGTAGTTAAATGAAACATTGCACCCGTAAAAGCACCTGCTCCTAAAGCTGCAAACATATATCCCAACTGGCTTATAGTTGAATAAGCCAATACTTTTTTAATATCATTCTGGAAGATTGCAATCGTTGCGGCAAGCAATGCAGTAAATATACCTACTATAGCAATTATAGTCAACACATCGGGAGCTAAAACAAATAATATACTTGAACGGGCAATCATATAAATACCTGCAGTAACCATAGTGGCAGCATGTATCAAGGCTGAAACCGGAGTTGGACCTGCCATTGCGTCAGGCAACCAGGTGTATAAAGGTATCTGAGCACTCTTGCCTGTTGCACCGATAAATAATAAGATTGTTATCCAAAACATTGTACTACCATTAGTAGTCAGCTTGGCAGCTCCATCAAATACATTTGAAAATTCAAGACTATTATAAGTTGTAAAGATTAAGAATAAAGCAAGCAAGAAACCTAAATCACCAATACGATTCATGATAAAAGCTTTCTTTGCAGCATTATTATTAGCATGATCTTTAAACCAGAAACCAATTAATAGATAAGAACAAAGTCCGACACCTTCCCAACCGATAAACATTACCAAATAATTGCTGCTGATAACCAACATCAACATGAAGAATACAAACAGATTCATATAAGAAAAGAAACGATTGAATCCTTCATCATGTTTCATATATCCTATTGAATAAACATGGATTAGAAAACCAATTCCAGTTACTATCAAAAGCATTAAAGCTGTAAGTGAATCTGCAAATAAACTGAAAGAAATAGAGAAGTTATTGAAATGTATCCATTCAAATAGATTTAATGATATTGAATGTTGACTTACATTTGTTGCAATTATAATTGAAAACAAAAAAGAAATAAAGACGACTGTACTCGCCAATATTCCAACGAAAAGCTTTGATAAGCTTTTGCCAAACACGCCTGATATTATAAATCCTGTTAAAGGGAATAATAATATGAGCAGTAATAATATATTGAGACTATTCGCCATACTTACCATTTCAATTTGTTAAGGAAATTAATATCTATTGTCTGCGTATTTCTGTAAATCATAACTAATAAAGCCAGACCTACAGCAACTTCGGCAGCAGCCACAACCATTATAAAGAAAACAAACACTTGTCCTGAAGGGTCGTTGCGATAAACTGAAAAGGCAGCTAGAAGTAGATTAACAGAATTCAACATCATTTCAATTGACATGAAAACTACGATTGCATTTCGTCTTATCAACACTCCTACTACGCCTATTGTGAACAGTATACTGCACAACCAAACGTAAGACTGTATTGAAATACCTTGTAGAGAAGTTATAATAGTATCCATAATTATTCTTTTTTACCAATCATTAAAGTACCAACTATTGAAGCAAGAAATAACACTGAAGTTAATTCAAATGGGATTAAATAGTCTTTGAAAAGTACTTTCCCTAAGTTCTTTATCAATCCTATTGAATTGTCGGAGAAGTTATGCGGTGTATTATCTATTCCTTTTAATGCTCCTATAAATGTAATTGCAAGTAAACACCCTGTTATTACAGAGATTACTTTGAACATTGCAGGCTTCCTTGGCTCTGTTTCTTTGTTTAAATTAAGTAACATCACCGTGAAGAGGAATAATACCATTATAGCTCCTGCATACACTATAATATTTACTACAGCAAGGAATTGCGCGTTCAATAATATGTAATGCCCCGAAATTGCAAAGAAGGAAACGATAAGGAATAAAACACTGTTAACGGGTTTCCTTGAGAAGATTACCATCAACGAGGAAAACAGCAGTATTACCGACAATATATAAAATAGTAACGTTGAAAACATTATCTGTTATGTTTAAATTTCTTATTCTTTTTAAATTCTAAAACCTCAGGTGTCTGACGTTTTGAAACATCTACCCTTTTATCCATAGTTTCTACTAACTTATCTTTACCATAAATAAAATCTTCTCTTTCGAAACTTGAAGGAACAAGTTCTTTTGTTAAAAAGATTGCTTCTTTAGGACAAGCTTCTTCGCACAAACCACAAAAGATACAACGAAGCATATTTATCTCGTAAGTTGAAGCATATTTTTCTTCTCTGTAAAGATTTTCTTCTCCCGCTTTTCTTTCTTCAGCTATTATAGTAATCGCTTCGGCAGGACAAGCTAATGCACATAATCCGCATGCTGTACATCTTTCGCGACCTTCGTCATCTAGTTTTAAAACATGTTTGCCACGATATATTTCGGCAAACTCCTTTGTTTGTTCAGGATATTGTAATGTAACTTTCTTTTTAAACAAATGAGAGAATGTAATCATCATCCCTTTTGCAACAGCCGGAAGATACAATTTCTCCAAAAAAGACATCTTCTTATTGGATACTAATTTTGACCTGTTTGTTAAATTTTCCAAATACTTATATATAGGTATAAATTAATTCTACTCTTTTAAAATTGTTATTTTTATCACAACTTTTACTTAAAGTAACAAAAATAACTCTACAATGTTTATTTGACGGCAAAGGTAGTTAAAAAGGGTGTATAATACAAAAGTCTACTAAGATAATAAGGCTTAAGTATCAAAAAGCAAATAGAAGCTAGTAAATTCTAAGAATAATTCTTCAATTTAATTCTCTCTTTAT
>CAIWDQ010000217.1 GCA_903911455.1 uncultured bacterium | reverse complement strand
CGGCAAGGTGGTGAGCATTGAAACAGATAAAAGTAATTTTAATATTACAATTGAAACTCCTATTACGCAGGAGTTAAAGATAGATCAAAGTATGAGCCACGATGGAGTGTGCTTAACTGTAGTTAAAGTTGATTACGATAAGAATCAATATGTAGTAACTGCTATTCAGGAAACTCTTGATAAAACGAATCTTGGAACATGGACTCCGGGATATGAAGTTAATCTGGAACGATCAATGAAGATGGACGGAAGATTTGATGGACATATTGTTCAAGGTCACGTTGACCAGACTGCAGTTTGTTGTAAAGTGGAAGAGATGGATGGTAGCTGGAAATATACTTTTGAATATGATGCCAACAAAAATAATATCACCGTTGAAAAAGGTTCTATTTCTGTTAATGGTGTTAGTTTAACTGTAGTTGATTCAAAGCCCGGAATGTTTTCAGTAGCTATTATTCCTTATACTTATCAGTTTACTAATTTCCATAATTTTAAAGTGGGAACTACTATCAATATTGAGTTTGATGTATTTGGTAAATATGTTGCCCGTCTTCTTAAACTTTATATGGATCAACAGAAAGCGTAATGTTTTCTTTATCTAAATTAAAAAATTAACATAAAATAAGATTTATTTTTACAAAACTGCGTTTGTTTTGTGTATCTTTGTAGAATTAAAAAAATAAAAATGAAAAACAAAAGAATTCTATCATCAGCATTATTTCTCGTTATATTTTTAATGGGAATGATAAGCTTTAGTTTCGCACAAAATCAAAAGACTCCTAATTCAAAGTTTGAATTAAAAGTGTATTGTAATGATGCAAAGGCTAAAACGACAATTGAAAAAGAACTATTAAAATTAAATGGTGTTAAAACAGCTTCATTTGATATTAAAACTAAAATTCTTACTACTACATTTGATCCGGGAGTATGCGATCGTTTAAAGATCAATGCAGTTGTAGAGAAATTAGGTTACGAAACAATGATTACTAAAGAGGAGCAGAGAACTAAGAAAGCTTGCTCTGATGCAGAAAAAAACAAAGCTGCACCGGTAAAATAACAACAAAGAAACAGGTTTTACTATTATTATTTTAAAAAGACGGGTACCTTTTGGATACCAGTCTTTTTTTTATTTATATACCTTAATATTTAAGCTAAGTTGTTAATAACCTAACAATTCCATATGGTTATAAAATACTTTAATATTTATTCATAATTCTTATCTTAAATTCAAACAATTTTAATACTTTTGCCAATAAATTTTTATCTTTTTTAATAACCAATTATAATGAAAATACTCGTCTTAAATTGCGGTAGTTCTTCAATAAAATATCAATTGATAGACATGTCGCACAATGCAGATTTATTAGCTAAAGGTTTACTTGAAAGAGTTGGTATGGAAAATGCCGAGCTTACTCATCAACCCAAAAACAAAGATAAGTTTAAACTAATAAAAAATATTCCTGATCATCAGGTGGGCATCAATTTGATATTACAAACTCTAATTGATCCTGTTCATGGGGTTATTAAAGATGTAAAAGAGATTTATGCTGTAGGTCATAGAGTGGCACATGGTGGTGAGAACTTTAAACATAGTATGAAGGTTGATGCTTTTGTTAAGAAAGACATTGAAAGATTATTTGAGCTTGCTCCTTTGCATAACCCTGCTAATTTAAGAGGTATAACTTGTATTGAAGCTATACTTCCTGAGGTTCCTCAGGTTGCAGTGTTTGACACATCTTTCCATTCATCAATGGAGCCACATGCTTATTTGTATGGCATTCCTTACGAATATTACGAAAAATACCGTGTTCGTCGTTATGGATTCCACGGCACCAGTCATAAATATGTTGCTCAGAAAGCTTGTGATATCTTAGGTTTAAATATTGATAAAGTTAATATTATCACCTGTCATTTAGGCAATGGTGCTTCTGTAGCTGCCATTAAGAAAGGCAAATCTGTTGATACTTCTATGGGTTTTACTCCTGTTGAAGGCTTATTGATGGGTACCCGTTGTGGTGATGTTGATCTTGGTATCACCTTATTCCTTGCTGAAAAGGAAGACTTAAGTATGAAAGCTACCAATGATTTATTTAACAAACGTAGTGGTATGTTAGGTATTTCGGGAGTTTCATCAGATATGCGTGATATTGAAAAAGCTGCTGACGAAGGCAACGAAAGAGCTAAAACAGCTTTGCAAATGTACGATTACCGCGTTAAGAAATATGTAGGAGCTTATGCTGCCGCTATGGGTGGTGTTGATCTTTTGATATTTACAGGTGGTATTGGCGAAAATGCATGTGGTGTTCGCGAAGGTGTTTGTAAAGAGATGGAATATATGGGTATTGAATTTGATCATAAGAAGAATAAAGGCTTAAGAGGTGTTGATGCCGTTATCAGCAAGGACGAATCTAAAGTTAAAGTTATGGTGGTTACTACCAACGAAGAACTAGTAATTGCTACTGACACCTATAATATTGTATGCTGCGTTGGCTAATTTAATTTGGCGAATTGGTGATATAGTGATTTGGTGATTTAGGAAGAAAATATTACCGCTTAGTTTTACAACTAAGCGGTTTTTTTTTCATTGTCTTTTATTTTTTAAAAAACTCACTTATTATTTATCTAAAATAAAATCATATTTTTTAATAAATGTTCCAGAATTTCAGGAACGTCATATTCTGTAAAATATATGTGTTCTGTAGCACAGAGGTG
>CAIWDQ010000216.1 GCA_903911455.1 uncultured bacterium | reverse complement strand
TAAACTTAAATAATTTAGATAACATTTATTTTTAAACTAATTTAATTATCATTACCCTTTCAAGTAAATTAAAACTTGAGAGGGTTTTTTGTGTTTAATATCCTTTGAATCTTAAAAAAATAGTTTACAATTGCTTTCTTTTTCCAGAAATATCTTATTTTTGCAACTTTTAAATAGATTCATTTAATTTATTAATAAAATCAAAACTATGAAAAAGTTAATATTTACCTTAATCATTGTTCTAAGCTTTAGTATTAGTTTATTAGCTCAAGTAAATGATACAAATATTAAAGCTGATACCGTTAAACCATGGAAAATTAAGAATAATGTTTTATTCACATTTGGTCAGTCGGCATATAAGTATTGGGCACAAGGAGGTGAGAACTCTTATTCCTGGATTGGTAATTATAAGTTTATGGCTTTCTATAAAAAGGATAACACAAGTTGGGAAAACACTGTTGAGCTAGCTTATGGAATGATACAGCAGGGTTCTAAAAAGCCATACAAGACTGATGATAAAATAGCATTGACTTCTAATTTTGGATATAAATCTTCAAGATATTGGTATTATAGTGGTTTGGTTGATTTTAGGACTCAATTTTATTATGGTTATAAAAATGTGGATGATGTTTTGCCTATTTCTAATTTTATGGCACCGGCATATTTGATAACTTCTATTGGGATGGAGTATAAGAGGGATAATTTCAATTTAATGCTTTCTACTTTTACCGGGAAAACCACTTTTGTGCTTGATACTGCCTTGTCGAATGCCGGAGCTTTTGGTGTTAATAAAGGAAAGAAGGTTAAAGCAGGGCTGGGTTCTTACTTAAGAATGACATTTAGGAAGAAATTAATGGATAATATTGAGTTTAATAATAAAATTGAGTTGTTTTCTGATTATTTTGATCATCCTAAGGAAATTGTTGTTAACGATGAGTTTGCAATCAAGATGAAAATAAACAAATACTTTTCTACTAATCTAAGTTTAAACTTAATTTACGATCATAACTCGCGAAATATAGTTAAAGATACTGCCGGAAATGTTATTTCAAACGAGGCTAAGATTCAGTTGAAGGAAGTATTTGGGCTGGCTATTAACTTTACTTTTTAATTAAGCAGTTTCTTTTTAGTTAGTGGCTTCAATTATATCAAAGATATTCATTTGATTTTTGGTTACATGCTCGATAGGAGCATGATGGCCATATCTTTTAAGGAAATCGCGCAAAGCTTTTTTAAGAAGTTTATTGGTTGTAGTTTTATGAACAAGACAATATCTGTCAATCTTTTCCTTTTCGGGCTTTGAAATACTCAAAGTATACTTAAAGTACTTGACTTTTTTGCGTTTAACTTTCTTTTTCTTTTTAACCATACCATTAGTTGTCAATAAAACACTACAAAAGTAAAAAATAATTCTAATTACTGTGAATAATATTTAATTTTGTAGAATATTTTATCGTTATCTAATATTTTAATAAACCTAAACATGTTGATGAACATTAAAGATATCCCACAGATAAGGAATACTGAATCAGGTAATTTCTTTTTGCTGGCTGGTCCTTGCGTTATTGAGAATGAAAGTATGCCTTATGAGATAGCTGAAACTCTTATAGATATATGCAATCGTTTGCAGATCCCTTTCATATTTAAAGCTTCTTATAAGAAGGCTAATCGGTCTAAATCTGATTCGTTTACAGGTATAGGCGATATTAAAGGATTGGAAATTTTAAAGCATTTGGGTTCACGTTATAAAGTTCCGGTTGTTACTGATATTCATAGTGCTGAAGAAGCTAAGCTGGCAAGCGAATATGTTGATGTTTTGCAGATACCTGCTTTCCTTTGTCGTCAGACTGAGCTGCTTATAGCTGCCGGTGAAACGGGTAAGATTGTAAACATTAAGAAAGGACAATTTTTATCGGCCGAATCAATGAAATTTGCTGTTGAAAAGGTGAAAGAAACTGGCAATATGAAGGTAATGCTTACCGAACGTGGTAGTATGTTTGGTTATCAGGATTTAATTGTTGATTATAGAAGTGTACCTATTATGAAACAGAATAATGTGCCTGTTATTGTTGATATTACTCATTCGCTACAGCAACCAAATCAATCGGCTGGGGTTACAGGTGGGCAGCCCGAAATGATTGAAACCATAGCTAAAGCTGCTATTGCTACCGGTGCTGATGGTATTTTTGTTGAAACGCATCCTAATCCGGCTGTAGCCAAATCGGATGGTGCCAATATGCTTCCATTGCATTTGCTCGAAGATTTACTTGTTAAGCTTATAAAGATACGTAAGGCTGTAAGTTAGAAAGGTGTTTAGGCTTTTAGGCTATTAGACTATTAGTATTAAGAATATTATAGAACCTAATATCGTACGTACAGTATTAGGTTTTTCTTTTACAATTTATCTCTTTTAATTAGGTTGATGATACGTCTTTTCTTCATTAATATCTCCATTTTCATTATAAGATGTAGAGATATAAGTTTTATGAGGCATCTTATAACCTGAATTAATTTCCCCAATTAGTTTATTATTTTTATAAAAAGATTCATGAATTAACTTACCTCTTTCATAAGACTCTTTACAATATGCTTTTTCATTTTTATCATATTGATATATTTTATATGAAACAGTATCATTCTTATCATTTAAAGCATAAAATTCAGGTTCAGTTTTATTTTTAGAATAATCATAATAAGTAATTTTTACTAATGTTTTATTTATATTATGAATAGTATATTCTCTTTCTAAAGTTACTTTATTATCCTTATATTCAT
>CAIWDQ010000215.1 GCA_903911455.1 uncultured bacterium | reverse complement strand
TTGATGACTTCTCTGACGGTGTTTATCGGTTTATTCTCAAAAATATAAAGGATGAGGATAAAGCTAAAGATATTGTTCAGGATTCGTTTATCAAGATGTGGGATAAAGTTAAAGATATTAATTATACAAAGGCTCGTTCTTATCTTTTTACAACGGCTTATCATACAATGATTGATACTGTTCGCAGGGATAAAAAACAAACTACTTTGGAGGATATTTTTACAAGAGATATGATAAATGAGAATGATTATTCGGATGTTAAAGAAGTTTTAAATAAGGCGGTTGAGAAATTGCCCGAAATACAGCGTTCGGTAGTTATGCTCAGGGATTATGAAGGTTATTCGTATGAAGAAATTGGGGAAATATGCGGTTTGAACGAATCGCAGGTTAAAGTTTATATTTATCGTGCCCGCTTATTCTTAAAAGAATATATTGGTGCACCGGAAAGGGTTATTTAATATGAATATTAATAAAAAGAATTACGAAATTTATATACTCGGACATTACGAGGGAACTCTTAATAAGAAGGAGGAGCAGGAGTTGCAATCTTTTCTTATTAATAATCCTGAGCTAAAAAATGAGTTTGATAGCTTTGAGAATTTTAGTATTTCTCCTGATCAGGATGTTAAGTTTGATCTTAAACTAGCTTTAAAGCAATCTCCTGTTACTTCTAACGAAATTATTAATGATACTAATTATCAGGAGTATTTTATTGCTTCTGTTGAAGGAGATCTGAATACTAAGCAACAAAATCAGCTAAGTTTATTTTTGCAAAGTCATTCTGATTTGTTGGAAGAATATACTTTATTTAATCTAAGCAAATTAAAACCTGATACTTCTATTGTTTATGAAAATAAAAAACAATTAAAGAAATTTATTCTTACCGAAACTATTTTTAACAGAAAAACCATCTTACAAACAGCTTCTATTGCAGCTTCTTTTCTTATTATTGTTAGTGTTGCCTTATTTATAAATAATACTAAAGTAGATACTACTAATGCTCTTTCTGAAAATAAAAATACTCCTCCTGAAATAAATACTGAAAAAAATCTGGCTTCTATTATTAATATCCCTGTTGTTAAACATACTATAAAAAATCCTGCTTATAAAAAAGATGTTATTACTAATAAAAAAGAAACATCTAAAAGAGAGGATATTAAAATTGAGAATTTAGAACCAAAAGACAATGTTCAGATTGAACTTGCTAGTAATTTTAATAATAATGAAGTCGCAACACGTGCTTATTATAATAATGTAACAGCAATAGCCAATACCTATTATGATGAAGAGAATGCGACCAATCAAAAAAGAAATCTTAAAATAAAACCAGTACTTGGTAAATTTAATCCTGATGAACAGCTTGCCGATGTGCAGGATTTCTTTTATAATGTAGCAAACAAAGGATACGCTAGGGTTGAGACATTTACAACCGGTATTAAGAACACTTACAGGAGTATCGAACAAAAATTAGCATTCAAATAATAGTAGATTTGTAACTTTTAAAGATACTAAATCGTCAAAAATGAAAAAGAATTTAAATTTCAAACTTAAAAACACAACAATGAAAGCATTAAAATTTTTAGTAATATTATTTATTACAACTATGGCATTTTTAAAAGTAAATGCGCAAGATACTATAAATAAACAGGAAATTAAGCATGTATTTACTTTGCCTGCCTTTACGGGGATTGATGTAAGCGATGCCTCCACAGTTTTTCTTTCGCAAGGCGATGTTCAGTCAGTAAAAAGCGATGATTATGGTATGGATTTGAATGTTAAGGATGGGATTTTAAAAATTACGCCTAATGCTACTGCAACTGACGGTATTTCAAATAGTATTTTCATAACTTCGCCTAAAATTAAAGTTATTAGTACCTCTGGTGTAGCAAAAGTTAAAACTCTAAATACATTAAATATTGATACTTTTAATATCTTTACAACAGGTGCATCCGAAATTAATTTAACTATAAATGCTACTAAAAGTATCGATGTTATCATGGGAGGGGCTAGTAATGTTACTTTAAAAGGGAACACTTCTGTAATTTTTGCAAATTTGAGTGGTGCATGTAATCTTACAGCTAAAAATCTTAAGGCCAAGTCAGGTGTTATAATTGTTTCAGGAATTTCGAATGCGAAAGTTAATATAACGGAGCATCTTGAAATCCAAAAAGCGGGGATGGGTAAAGTTACGTACGAAAACAAACCAAAATCTACTCAGGTAACTACTAAACCTAATGGAGATAAGAGTTTTGAAATTGAATTCTTAAAAGCAGATTCTTTAGTACATCTTTCCGATTCATTGATCAGAATTAATGATTCTATTGCAGCAGCTAACCCAGATGGCTATAGTGAAGATGGAATAAGCAAAGATGATATGTTTAATATTGATGATAACAATTTATCTTTAGGAATTAATGTTAATAAGAACAAATTTAAGGGGCATTGGGCTGGTTTTGACTTAGGTTTTAATGGTTATGTTGATAAAAATTTTAGTAATGCATTGCCAGCTAAATATAGTTTCATGAAGTTGAAAATGAACAATTCGATGGCTGTTAATATTAATTTCTTTAAGCTAAATGCTAATATTTACAACAATCGCTTGGGAATAGTTTCCGGATTAGGTTTGCAATATAATAATTATTGGTTTGATAATGATGTTGTTTTAACGGGAGACTCAAGTACGATTTTCGGATATCACACCGGCAAAGTTGACAGTTATATTAAGAGTAAATTAACTATGAGCTGGCTTAGAGTTCCACTTTTCTTAGAATATCAAACCAGTAAAGCCAATCACCGTCAGCAATTCCATATCAGTGCGGGCGCTGTGTTTGGGTACCGTATAGGTTCGCATTCAAAGCAAGTTTATGTAAAGAATGGGGATTTTCAGACGGATAAAATTTTCAATGATTTTTATTTAAACCAAATTAAGCTCGACGCTGAAGTAAGGATAGGATGGGGTCCGATAAATCTCTTTGCAAGCTATGCAGTTAGTCAGATGTTTCAGAGTGGCAAAGGTCCCGAAGTATATCCTTATATAGTGGGTATTACTCTTGTTGGGTGGTAAAAAGAGTGCCTAAAGTGCCTTAAGTACTTAAAGTGCCTAAAGTTTAAAGGCAAATTATGAATTATGAATTATGAATCATGAATTATTTTTTAAAAATAGTGTCTTTCCGCTTAGCCGATTTCCCGGCTTAGCGGATACAATTCAAGTTTAGTATTTTTATTAATTAAAAAAACCTAATCCACGTATTAACTGGATTAGGTTTTTTTAAAATTATGAATAATAAATTATGAATTATAAATTGGGGAAATAATTACGAATTACGAATTACGAATTATAAATGAGGAGGAT
>CAIWDQ010000214.1 GCA_903911455.1 uncultured bacterium | reverse complement strand
TTCGGAGGCTCATTTAGGTTTATTAAAGCACATCATTTTCTTCCAGACGATCATAAAATTTTATGAATGGCGTTCTTTTTCATCCAGACGAAAATAAAACTTTATGAATGCCCAACATTTTCCTTCGGAGGGGCATTTAGGTTTATGAATGCACATCATTTTCTTCCAGACGAGCATAAAATTTTATGAATGGCGTTCTTTTTCCTCCAGACGAACATAAAACTTTATGAATGCCCAACATTTTCCTTCGGAGGGGCATTTAGGTTTATGAATGCACAACATTTTCCATCTGACGTGCATAAAATTTTATGAATGGCGTTCTTTTTTCTCCAGACGAACATTAAACTTTATGAATGCCTAACATTTTCCTTCGGAGGGGCATTTAGTAAGTTTTATCCTCGTCAGAAGGAAAAAGAACTAAAAAAAGAAATATTAATGCCCAACATTTTCCTTCTGACGTATATTTAATTTTATAAATGCCCAACATTTTTAAATTTATGTGAATCTATACTTTTTTTGAATATTAATAATGAAGTGTAATGTGTTGAATATTAAAAATGTTCTCGTCAATTTAACAAATAGAGTTTTTTATTATTAAGATTTCATCATAATAAATTAAAAAATAAAAACCGATATGATTATTTCATCCATTATGCGAAGAATGACGTTGTACAAAGTTATTAAATTGTACCAATAAAAGACAGATTGTATTTAATTTAAAGTAGTTAAAAACTACAAATTATGAAATCTAAGTCACAAACTTCGATTAACGGATTAAGTTTATTTTAATTTTTTATGAATTAAATATCCCAAAATCTATTTATTTTTCGTTACTTTGCAATTAATTTGTATGTTAAATTGATACAATAATCATGAAGTTCATAACTAAAATCGTTTTCTGTATAATTCTGTCATCTGTTCTGCTTGTAAACAAATCGTATTCATCCACTGCAAGTAAGCCTTATATACCTTCTGATACTGTAAAAATAAGTAATCAGGAGTTTCTGGCTAATCTTGATAGTCTGTTGAATAACTTCTTCGTCAGTCAATCACTAAAACTTAATACAAATACATTGTATTTTGGTGATAAAGAAGATGAAGATGCTGCAAGTATCCCAGAGTTTTCTGATTCGGTTTATATGCAACGCCTTTCGAAACTGCCTTCAATAATTGACATGACTTATAATGATAAGGTGAAGGCCTTTATCGAACTTTATGTAAATAAAAAACGCAAGAATGTAAAAGTAATGCTTGGCTTAGCCGAATATTACTTCCCGATATTTGAAGAAATATTAGATAAGCAAGGTTTACCTCACGAACTTAAATATCTTACCATTATAGAGTCAGCATTAAACCCTAGAGCAGTTTCAAGAGTTGGAGCTTCAGGCTTATGGCAGTTTATGTATACCACCGGAAAGCTTTACGATCTACAAGTTAACTCAATGGTCGATGAGCGCCGTGATCCTATTAAAGCAAGTTATGCTGCCGCAAGATATCTTAAAGACCTATATAAGATTTATAAAGACTGGACACTGGCAATAGCTGCATATAATTGTGGACCGGGCAATGTAAACAAAGCCATCAAACGTGCAAATGGTAAAACTAATTTCTGGGAGATCTATAATTATCTTCCTACCGAAACAAGAAGTTATGTTCCGGCATTTATAGCTGCCAATTACATGATGAATTATTATAAGGAGCATAAACTTTTCCCAAAAAAGATTGATTTTCCTCTTTTAACTGATACCATTATGGTGAATGAGGATATTTCGCTTACCACAGTTTCTGAGGTATTAAAGGTTCCTTTGCAACAGCTTAGAGATCTTAATCCACAATATAAAAATGATATCATTCCCGGCAGAAGCGAATCTTATTCATTAAAGTTACCTGTAAATCTTGTTACTACTTTTATTCAGATGGAAGACACAATTGCATCAAAGAATAGAGTGAACATGATTAATTATACTGATGTGAAATCATCAAAGAAATATGTGCAAGTCAGTCCTAATGATGATGTAATTAAGATAACTTATAAAGTAAAAGCGGGAGATAATTTTAAGAAGATAGCCAAGAAATATAATGTAGATGCCGATGCCTTGAAAGAATGGAATCATATGCGTCATAAGAATCCAAAAGCAGGGCAGAAACTGATTATCTATACAACTAAAAAATATAAAGATAAAGATAAGAAAGAAGATAAAGCATCTAAAAAAGACGAAGATACTAAATCAAATAAGAAAGATAAGAATAAGAAAAAAGATAAAAACAAGAAAAAGAATAACGAAGATACCGAAGAAGATACACCTAAGAAAAGTAATAAAAAAGTAAAGAAAGAGAGTGGTTCAACATCTCATACAGTTAAAAAAGGAGAAACTTTAAGTGCTATTGCAAAAAAGTATGATGTAAGTGTTGAGGATCTTAAAAAGCAAAATAAGTTAGGTAAGAATGGCAACATAAATGCAGGCCAGGTTCTTAAGGTTAAGAAGAATGAATAATAGTAAACAGTGTAATTAATCGTAATTTAATCTTCTTTCTTTTAATGAAACCATTTAAAATACTATTATTTCTTATTGGTGTATTTTTATTACTCTCTGTTTTGATGTTTGTCTTCCCAAAAGACGGCGTTAAACTTAATGCAAAAAATACATTATACTTCCTTCAGTTCTCCGATTTGTTTACAAATAAAACAGTAAAGTATGCTGATATCTCAAAGATATTATCAGAGAATACAGCAGATACAACCGCCAATGCTTCGGATGACATTGATACTTTAAAATCCACAAAGAATGCTTTGTTGCGTAAGATACAGCATATAGAATATCCTAACAATAACCCTGATGCACTTTATCCTTTCTTTGAAGCATTAAGGAAATTATCTCAAAGCAATGAACTTATAAGAGTGTTGCATTATGGTGATTCGCAAATAGAAGGCGACAGGATAACTTCTTTTCTTCGTTTTAAATTACAAACTAAGTTTGGTGGATGTGGCTCAGGCTTGATGCAGGTTGTTAATGCTGCACCATCTTCATCAGTCACTGAATCAGCTTCGGATAACTGGACTAAATACACACTTATTGGTAGTAATCAACCTCATGTTTCCAATAACAGATATGGTGCGATGCTTGGCTTTGCACGATATTTAACAAAGAATAATGACTCTACAAGTACTGATACTAATAATCTTTCGGGTAAGATATATATTAGCTTAAATAAAACCTCTTTTCAAAACACAAGAAGTTTTAAACATTTAAAGTTGTTTTATGGATATAATAAGAGAGATGTAAATGTTAAACTATATCAGAATAAAGAACTTTTAAAAACTGAAACACTTCCTGCTTCTAAAGATTTAAACATGTTTAAATGGGAGTTTGGAAACGCTCCAACTTCTTTCTCACTTCAATTCAAAGGTAAAGATAGTCCTGATGTATATGGTTTTGCTTTAGATGGCGACAAGGGTATTGCTGTTGATAATATTCCTTTAAGAGGGAGTTCGGGTTATGGTTTCTCACAAACTAACTTTGATAACTTAAAGAAGTTTTATGATCTTTTGAATGTTAAGTTGGTTATAATGCAGTTTGGTGTAAATGCTGTTCCGGAGAATGAGAAAACAGAAGTACCTGATTATTCTTATTATGAAAAAGGTTTTTATGAACAATTAAAGACTCTAAAGAAATTAAATAAAGATATCTGTATAATAGTTATTGGTGTTTCGGATCGTTCAAGAAAAGCTGGAGATTATTATGAAACCAATCCAAATGTAATTAAGATAAGATTAGCTCAGAAGAACGCTGCTTTTAAAGCCGGATGTGCTTATTGGGATCTTTACGAAGCAATGGGTGGTGAGAATTCTATGCCTAGCTGGGTATTTGCCGAACCAGCTTTAGCAAATAAAGATTTTACTCATTTTAATGATAGTGGTGCGCGTATTGTAAGCGAAATGTTTTATAATGCTTTGCTCTTTGATTTTAATGAATATCTTAAGAAAGCCACAATTAATCCTTTAATGAATTAAATTAATGTCAAGGAGTTTATCTATAATAATGCTATTATTATTGACAAAGATATCTTTTTGTCAGGACACTCCTTACAAACCTATTCCCTATGATTTTATCTGGAACGATTCAAATGTTATTAACTATTATGGCACTTCCGCTAAAGATTATAATTCACTTTATAAGAAACTAAATAAACTTATACTAACAGGTCAGGGACAAATTAAAGTTCTTCAAATCGGGGATTCGCATATACAAGCTGATAACTTTTCAGGACAGATGCGTAATAATCTGCAATCATTTGCTCTGGGTGTAATGGGAAGCCGTGGATTTCTTTTCCCTTACAATGTAGCTTCAACTAATAATCCAAATAATTATAAAGTAAATTATACAGGTAAGTGGTATAGTTGTCGTAATATACAATCCAATCTATCATGTGAATTAGGTTTGGCCGGTATTGCAGTTACAACTTATGATACCAATTCAAGTATTCAGATAATCTTAAACCCCAGAGATCTTCCGCATCAGGATTATAATAAGGTGAAGATTTATCATAATATGGGTGATACTATTTATAAATTAAGAGTTCTGGAAGGCAATACAGGTAAAGAAATTAGTGGTATTGACAATTCGTTTGGATATACATCCTTTACAACCGATGATCATTATGATGTGCTTTATCTTTCCTTTCTAAAGACAGATAGTCTTCAAAATAGTATTACTATCTATGGAATTGAACTTAATAATGATGATCCGGGGATTATATATTCTGCAGTTGGTGTAAATGGTGCTGAGGTTGTTTCATATCTTAAATGTAATCTTTTAGAAAAGCATTTAAAAGCATTATCTCCCGAATGGATTATTATTTCTCTTGGTACTAATGATGCTTATAATCTTACTTTTGATGACATTGCATTTGAAAGGAATCTTACTTTTCTTATTAATAGAATTAAAGATGCTTTACCGGACGTAGCTATTTTATTGACTACTCCTGCCGATAGTTATCGTAAACGTAAATTCCCTAATCCAAACATGATAAAAGCCGGACAAGCTATAATTAAGGTCGCAAATAAAAACAACTGTGCCGTTTGGGATCTTCATAAAGTAATGGGGGGTTATATGTCTATGAAGAAATGGATAAGTGCAGGTTTAGCTGGAGGAGATAAGGTGCATTTTACTAATAAAGGATATGCTTTACAAGGGGATTTACTCTTTAATGCTTTCCTTAAATCTTATGATTATTATATTGATATTACACGTAAAAACTAATGGAATTCTTTAAGAACATACTACAATACGATCCTACCAGGCCAATGATCTTTACAACATCAGATTTTTGGTTTTTCTTTGCAATAGTTCTTTCAATCTATTCTGTTGTTTACAAGAAGATTTCTTTACGCAATGGATTCCTTTTTATCATAAGTGTATTCTTTTATTACAAAAGCGGTGGTTACTTCTTCACCATATTATTATTCACCACGCTTGTTGATTACCTTATGGGATTGCTTATCGGACAAGCAAATTCCCAGTTAAAACGAAAGCTTTATCTTACTTTAAGTGTGATAATGAATCTGGGAGTATTGGCTTACTTCAAGTATTCTTATTTCTTTTTAGAGACAATTAATAATATATTCCATTCAAATCTTAAGGTTGTAAATTATCTTGCATTATGGACGAATGGTGTATCAGGAACTCATTTTGATATCACTACAATTATATTGCCTGTTGGTATTTCGTTCTATACATTTCAATCTATCAGTTATACTGTTTCTGTTTACAGGAAGAAAATAGAGCCTTTAAAAAACATCATTGATTATGCTTGTTTTGTCACCTTCTTTCCACAGTTGGTTGCAGGACCTATTGTAAAAGCTTACGATTTTATTCCACAATTATATAAAGAATATTCTTTAACTAAGAGAGAGTTTGGGTTTGCATTATTTCTTATCCTGAATGGTTTGATTAAGAAGATGCTTATATCTGATTATATTTCTATCAATTTTGTTGATAGAGTTTTTGACAGTCCTTTATCTTATACAGGCTTTGAAAATCTGATGGCAATATATGGTTATGCTGCACAAATCTATTGCGACTTTTCAGGATATACCGACATTGCTATTGGAGTTGCTTTATTATTAGGATTCAGATTGCCTATGAACTTTAATTCCCCTTATAAAGCTGCAAACATTACCGACTTCTGGCGAAGATGGCATATATCTTTATCAACATGGTTGCGCGATTATTTATATATATCATTAGGTGGAAACAGAAAAGGAAAGTTCCGAACGTATCTTAATTTGTTTTTAACTATGTTGATAGGAGGCTTGTGGCACGGAGCGGCGCTTCGGTTTATCATCTGGGGAGCATTGCATGGATTTGGCTTAACTATACATAAGTTATGGATGAAATTTTTTCCTGCAAAAGGAGGAAAAACAATCTATTCTCATTTTATATCAGTATTTATAACTTTTCATTTTGTATTGTTTGCCTGGATATTCTTCAGAGCGCCAAATATGCAGGCTGTAGGAGGGATGCTTTCGCAGATATTTAATCATTTTAATCCAGGATTAATCCCAAATATAATCACATCTTACCGAGCTGTATTTATCTTGCTTTTGATTGCATTTGCTATACATTGGCTTCCAGTAATTGTTAAAGATAGATATAAAGAACTCTTTATTGGAGTGCCTTATGTTGCCAAAGCAGTAATAGTTGTTGTAATAGTATTTATAATTTATCAGGCAAAGTCGTCGGAGATACAGCCGTTTATTTACTTCCAGTTTTAGAATTTAAAACAGCTAATCTTTCATATTAATAATATAATCTGCCACTAATTTATCTGGGATAGCATCTTCCAATAACCCAAGTATCAAATTATGATCAAAAGCAAGAGAGGGTAGTTCTTTCAATGAAAACCATTTTGCTTCAGCAGCATCATCTCTGCCTTTCACTTTAATATTTTTCTTATTAGTTAATCCAAAATATAATACTGTAATCGTACGTCCTCTGGGGTCTCTTCCTATATCTCCAAATGTATAATATTGTTCTAATTCTATACCTTTTAAGCCTGTTTCCTCTTCTAACTCTCTTAATGCAGCATGTTCAAGTGACTCTTCCATATCCACAAAACCTCCCGGGAGAGCCCAGCAATCTTTATATGGATTGTTTTTGCGTTTTACCAAGAGTATATTTAAATCTTCTTTACTTATATAAAAAACAGCAATATCAACTGTTACCATCGGACGTGGATAATCGTAAGTATAAGGCATATATTTGTTTTATTATTAATGATTCGTTTGTATTTAATTTTAGGCACTCCAAACTTCAAACTTTAGGCATTGTTGTCTTTACTCCCTCTCCTTTCAGGAGAGGGCTGGGGTGAGGTCACTTCCCTTCCACAACTATAACTATCTCTCCTTTTACTGTTTTATCTTTATAAAATGCTATTAATTCTTCAATAGTTCCTCTCTGGTTTTCTTCGTATATCTTTGTTAGTTCTCTTGATACGCAAGCTTTCCTTTCCATTCCTAAATACTCAGCAAACTGTTCTAATGTCTTTACTAATCTATGTGGTGATTCGTAAAATATCATGGTGCAATCGCAACTTACTATCTCTTTTAGTTTAGTTTGACGGCCTTTCTTAACCGGTAAGAAGCCTTCAAAGATAAACCTGTCGCAGGGTAAACCTGAATTTACTAATGCTGGGACAAAAGCAGTTGCACCAGGCAAACATTCAACTTCTATATTGTTTTTAATACATTCCCTTATCAATAAATATCCGGGATCAGATATGCCGGGAGTGCCTGCATCGGTTACCAAAGCCATTGTTTCGCCGGTAGTAATGCGATTGATTATATTGCTTAATGTTTTATGTTCGTTAAACTGATGATGAGCTACCAGACGGGTACTTATGTCGTAATGTTTTAATAATATGCTGGTCTTGCGTGTATCTTCGGCTAATACTACGTTTACTTCTTTCAAAATTCGGATGGCTCTTAAGGTAATGTCCTCAAGATTACCTAATGGTGTTGGCACTAAATATAGTTTCGACATGCTTATTATTTTTATTACAAAAGTAGTAAATAATTATGAATAATAAATAAAGACTTTTAATTGATTAGGCTTTTAGGAGAGACATTAAAC
>CAIWDQ010000213.1 GCA_903911455.1 uncultured bacterium | reverse complement strand
TCTTTTATATACCAAGGTAATTGTATGTTTAATGCTATGCTAAATAGTTCCTCTGAATTCATAACTCTTTTTACAGGCAAATTTATTAATTTTTATTTACCCATACAAATCGTTATAGAACCATATTAATCCTATTAGCTAAATCATGAATAACATTATTAATTGTTTCATTATTATATAGCCAAATTATTTTTTCTGATAAATCATTATTAAAAATAATTCCAACATAACTCAAGATTTCTTCTTCATAAAAATACAAGACTGTTGCTAAATGTTGCTGTCTTTCATTTCTAAGTTTAAACTTTCTATTCATTATTGTTTAATTTATTATTCCCTTTACTCTTAACCAATCTACTATTTGTTGGAAATTGTTACTATTAATTGAAAAATCAGCATTTTCACCAGAAGTTTCATTTTCTATTGAAATATTAATTCGGGGTTCATTTGTATTAACATTCACGAATAATGTGTCTTTTTGCTGCTCTCCTGCTACATTTATTTTGTGTTCAACAAAAGCCTGAATTTTGCTATAAATTATAAAATTAGTTTCCATTTTTATTATTATTTAATTTTCCTACTCATATGGCTTTTCAGTTCCGCCCCGTTTTTTTATGTGGTTTCTGGACTCCACTTTATTTTTTCTTCTCTTTTCGCTTCACTCTGTTTCGTTCCATGCTCACTTCACTTTGAAAACTCGCCTAGCTTAAAAGGATGTAAGATTCCACTGTTTACTCGGGAGAAACAACACGAAAACCGATGTGGGAGTAAAGGTAGTCAGAGCCAGGGGCGTCGTGGATGCGTATAGCAACCCGGCAGCCTTCGGCCGCGCATCTCCAGCTACCGCCACGCAAAACCCTGTCAGTACCCTTCACAGGTCCTTTAGGGTTATTAAGTGGGCTGGTACTATAATAGCTTTTATCATACCAGTCGCTGCACCATTCCAATACATTGCCGCTCATATCGTATAAGCCTAATTCGTTGGCACGTTTTTGGGCAACAGTCTGAGCTTGTTTACCACTATTATCAAAAAACCATGCTACATCATTTGCAAATTTATCTCCGCTAAATTTAAAACCTTTGCTTTTGTTACCACCACGGGCAGCATATTCCCATTCAGCTTCAGTCGGCAGGCGAAACATATTACCCGTTTTGTTGCTCAACCAATCGCAATAAGCTATGGCATCGTCCCAGCTTACATTTACAATTGGGTCAGTCAAATTCCAACCCCAGCTTGGAGTTTCGGGCATCGAGTGTCCAGTTGCATTGCAGTAAGCGCGGTATTGTGCTACGGTGGTTTCAGTTTTGGCTATCTTAAAGCCTTTAAGAGTTACACTATGCGTTGGTTGTTCGTCTAATTTACCTTCACCAAACTCATCGCCCATAGTAAATGTCCCACCTTTAACACTTACCATTTCAGGATAGTTTTGGCTATTAGCCCTGTTGCATATTAGTGCTATAATAAGCACTGTAAGTTTTAAGATTTGTTTCATTGTGTGAATTTATTTAATTATTTTTTAAAAAAATACATATTTAATCTAACTAATAATTTAACATTTTTACATTTTTAAAACAAAGTGTAAAAGTATTACTAATTTATTTACTATGCAAATTAAAATAAAAAAAGAGACCAGAACTATTCTGATCTCTTTTTACCAATTAAAATTTAAAGGTAATTTTTTTTAAACGTATAATTAGTATTAAAACTACTGTAAAAATTAAAATATTTAT
>CAIWDQ010000212.1 GCA_903911455.1 uncultured bacterium | reverse complement strand
GTC
Organism: uncultured bacterium; assembly: GCA_903911455.1. GTDB lineage: Bacteria > Bacteroidota > Bacteroidia > Bacteroidales > JACABE01 > JBAXLO01. The sequence continues at coordinate 11,934 of CAIWDQ010000212.1, read as the reverse complement.
ATCTTTAAGGTATTTTCTGAGTTTAGTAATAAAAACATCCATACTTCTTCCAATAAAATAATCATCGTCACCCCAAATAGCTTTTAAAGCTGTTTCTCTTTTTAAGATAACATTCCTGCTTTCGCAAAGCAATTTAAAAAGATCAGCTTCTTTACGTGTAAGCGTATGTTTAACTTCAGGAGTCTCTAAAGACATGTTAGAATAATCAAATTTAAAATTACCAATTTGGTAAACTTCAATTCTCTCATGAATAGATAGCCTGTCTTTCAGCATACACCTTTTAAGAATAGCATCAATACGCAAACTTAATTCTTCTGTTGAGAAAGGCTTTGTAATGTAATCATCGCATCCAGCCTTGAAGCCTTTGACGCGATCTTCACTCAAAGATTTTGCTGTTAAGAATACTATAGGTATTGTTTCATTAATTATTCTGATGTCTTCAGCTAAAGAAAAACCATCTTTCTTTGGTAGCATTACATCTAAAATACATAAATCAAAATGAGTTGATTTAAATGTATTCAGTCCATGAACACCATCTTTACATAAGACAGTTTCGTAAGTTAGCATTTCTAGATAATCAACCAATACCAGACTTAGATTGGGATCATCCTCTACTAATAATATCTTAGCTTTATATTTTTGCATTGTCAATATTTGTATTTAGATTATGGTTAAACGGAAAAAAGATCTCAAATGTTGTCCCCTTTTTAATTTCACTCTTAAGTTTTATTTTACCACCATGGGCATCAACCATGGTTTTTACGTAGTATAGTCCTAAGCCAAATCCTTTAGCGTTATGAATGTTTCCTGTAGGAACCCTGTAAAGTTTCTTAAAAACATATTTCTGATTCTCCGGACTTATACCTATCCCTTTATCTTCAATAAATAAAATAACTCCATTGCTAAAGCTTTTAGTCGAAATAGTAATTATTGGGAAATTAAAAGAATACTTAACAGCGTTATCTAAAAGATTAATTATAACATGATAAATATGCATAGGGTCGGCATAGATATGATGAGGTTCTGCTTTTAGATTTGTAATTATCTTGCCTTTGCGTTGACTAACTATTAATTGGAAAGTATCAACAGCATCACCTATTATATCGTGTATGTCAATTTCCTTTTTATTTAATGTATAATCACCTTTATCTAATACTGATATTTGAAGTACCTGTTCCACCTGATTCTTTAATCTTGTGTTTTCTTCATATATAATATTAGCATACTTCATGAGCTTTTCTTTAGATTCCTGTACTGATGATTTCGAAAGCATTTCGCTTGCTAAAGAAATTGTAGCAATAGGAGTTTTAAACTCATGAGTCATATTATTAACGAAATCGGTTTTCATTTCCGAAAGCTTCTTTTGTCTGAGTAGAGAAAGAATGGTGTAAGCAAAACTAACTATAACTACTAAAAGAAATAAAGATGAAACAATTAACAATAATATCATCCTGTTTACTATATATGCATTTTGATTTATGAAATATACTCCTAATAGTTTTGAATGAGCTCTATGTCGACTCGAAAAAGGATAAGTGTGATAGGTGCTTAATAATTCTTTTTGATAATTAATATTAGAGCAGGTAATTAATTTATGAGCTTCAGGATCAATTATACCATAAACATAATCCTCGTTAACTTTCATCATTGAGCATAAAGAGTAATGCATTAATGAATCTAAAAGGATAGTATCATGTACACTTAATTGCCAAGGATGACTGCAATTGGGTGCTAATGTATTGCAAGATTTAGGTATGCAGTCTTTTGGGTTTATTGATATTATATCTTTAGTTAAAGATGAATCTTTCTCAAATGCCTCTTTACAACTTAAGGTATGTCTTAAAGAATCTCTATTAATACATAATTCATCTATAATATCTTTTAATTGTACTTGGACTCTTTTGTCAAAGATTTCTTTCCTGAGTCCCAATGCATAGTTAACCCATAAAAGTTGAGTAGAAACAATTCCGATTAAAGAAATGCTCGATATGATAATAATTATGTAAGTAAAGCGTTTTCTCATTAAATAGATTTCAAAATTAAGTCCCCTTGATTATTTCATTACTGACATATTTAAGGCCCTTTTAAATAATAGTTCAAAATTAGTACTAATTTTTATCAATCATAAGAACCTTAACATATGTTTAACAAAATTAACAAGAGAATAACAGGATAATTAAAAAATAAAGTATAATTTTGCAGCGTAATTAAAACATTTTATAAATTTAACAATCAAAACGACAATGAGAAAATTAATTATCGGACTAATGCTTGCAACTTTTGTATTATTTGTATATACTAGTCACGCAACTGTAGTAAAACAAGACAAACAAAAAACTCAGGTAACTGAAAAGAAAGCTGACACAAAAGCTACTACAACAACTGACAAAAAATGTGCTGACAAAAAAGATTGCAAAAAAGACGGCAAATGTTGCAAAGGCGGCGACAAATCAAAATGTGATAAATCTAAATGCGATCACAAAGACGGAAAAAAATGTGATCATAAAGACGCTAAAAAAGAAGAACCTAAGAAATAGTTACGGAAAATACGTGTATCTCATCTTTATAGAGGAGTACATGTACGTTTCATAATTAATTTAGTTTTGGGGAAAGCTCTCGAGAAATCGAGGGCTTTTTTTTATATTTGTACTTTAATATTTAAACAGTAAAATAATATGGAAACAATAAGAACAGAATATTTAGGAGATTTAAGAACAAAAGCTATACATGTACAATCAGGGAACGAAATATTAACAGATGCTCCTGTTGATAATAATGGAAAAGGAGAATACTTTTCGCCAACGGATCTTGTTGCTGCTGCTTTTGGAAGTTGTATGCTGACTGTAATTGGAATTGTTGCAAACAGAAGTACTTTTAGTATTGATGGTACTCAAATAAAAGTAACTAAAGTAATGGCTAGTGATCCAAGAAGAATAGGGGAGATAATAGTTGAATTAAATTTTCCTCATAATAATTATTCAGATAAAGAAAAAGAAATTATCAAACATACAGCACTTACATGTCCTGTTGCAAAAAGTTTGCATCCTGATTTAAAACAAACATTAATTTTTAATTTCTAAATAAAGAGTACTTTTGCCGAATTAAATCTAATTATCATGGAATTTAATTTTAAAGAAGGTCTTGTTGGTAATAAAGAGATAGTTGTTACTCCGAATGACACTGCATCAAAGTATGGTTCAGGGTTGATTGAAGTTTTTGCTACTCCGGCTATGATTGGTCTAATGGAAGGTACTGCTCAGGAAAGTATTCAAAAGTATTTACCTGAAGGTTATATAACTCTAGGTATTGAAGTGAATATAAAGCATCTTAAAGCAACTCAAGTTGGTATGAAAGTAAAATGTGAATCAAAACTCATTAATGTTGATGGCAAGAAACTTACTTTTGAAGTAAATGCTTTTGATGAAAAGGGACAAATAGGTACCGGGATGCATATAAGATATATTGTAGAGACTGAAAAGTTCATGGCGAAACTATAAATAATTATAATTTGAAAAATAATAAAGAGAATAGATTTCCATTGGTTGTTAAAACGCTTTTGGGATTAGAAGATGTATTAGCTCAGGAATTGAAAGAGATTGGGACTACTGATATTACAACCGGTAAAAGAGTTGTGTATTGCCGCGGCACTAAAGAAACTATGTATAAAGCTAATTATTGGTGTCGTACTGCTTTGCATGTCTTAAAACCTATTGCAAGTTTTGATATTAATACCGAAGAAGATCTTTACGACAGGATTAATGGGATGAAATGGGAAGAGTTGTTGAATACTACCGGAACGCTTTCTGTTGATGCCGTTGTTTCTAATTCAATTCTTACACATTCTCATTATGTTTCGTTAAAGACTAAGGATGCCATTGTCGACAGGTTTAGGGATTTGTTTGATATGCGTCCCAATGTAAATATTGAGAATCCTGATTTGAGGATTAATGTTCATCTTAGTAATAATAAGTGTGATGTTTCGCTTGATAGTTCTGGTTATTCTTTGCATAAGCGAGGTTATCGTTTGCAGACAGGTATTGCTCCTTTGAGTGAAGTGTTGGCTGCCGGCATTATTCTTTTGAGTGGATGGGATAAAAAGTCTAACTTTATTGATCCTATGTGTGGTTCGGGTACTATTGTTACCGAAGCTGCTTTGATTGCTTTAAATATTCCTCCCGGTTATTATCGTAAGTCTTTTGGGTTTGAGAAGTGGAAAGACTTTGATGCCGATTTATGGGATAAAGTTAAGACTGAAGCTTTAGATTTGCAAACTGATTTTGAAGGTGAGATATGGGGTTCTGATATTTCGGAAAGGACAATTGATATTGCTATGGATAATGCCCGTAATGCAAAACTTCATAAAGATATTAGTTTCTATGTTGAAGCATTTCAGCAACAGATACCGCCCGAAGGAGGAGGTATTATGGTGATGAATCCTCCTTATGGCGAAAGAATTAAACCTGATGATATCGTTCAGTTTTATAAAGAAATTGGGGATACCCTTAAGCAGAATTATAAAGGTTATGATGCATGGATCATTAGTTCTGATTTAAATGCATTAAAGTTTATCGGACTAAAACCTACTAAAAAGATTGCAATCAACAACGGGCCTTTAGAATGTAAGCTTCATAAGTTTGAGGTATTTGAAGGCAGCAGATATAAGAAACCTAAGGAAGATAGTAATCCTAAAGAATAATAATTGCATTTAGCTCCTCTCCTCTTAGGAGAGGCGGGGGTGAGGTCTTACCTTATTAAATCCTCAATTACTTTAGGGAAGTACTCATATTCTAACTGATGAATCTTTTCGGCAAGTGTTTCGGGGGTATCATCGGGTGTTACTTTACATTTAGTTTTAAAAATAATCTTCCCATCATCATACACTTCATTTACATAATGAATTGTTATGCCACTATGCTTATCTTTATTGGCAATTACTGCTTTATGTACATTCATACCATACATTCCTTTGCCGCCATATTTGGGCAGAAGTGCAGGATGAATATTTATTATACGATTATTATATGCATTAATAACTTCTTTGGGTATCAACAACAGAAAGCCTGCTAGAACTATCCAATCAACACGATGCCTGTAAAACACCTGACAAAGTTTGCTTGGATTATTAAAATCAGCTTTACTTAAATAAACTTCTTTAATCCCAAATCTCCTGGCTCTATCTCTTACAAAAGCATCTTCTTTGTTGGTAATAACCACAGCTATGTTAATATCGGCACTCCCAACAAAGTATTCTATAATACGTTGCGCATTGGTGCCATTCCCCGAAGCTAATATTGCAATGTTAGTCATAATACTGGTAATTGAGACGGCAAACTTACAATAAATTTAGATATAATCAGTGTTTTTAGTATTATTTTTATGATGATTTTTATTTGGGTAAGAATAAATTCTTAACTAAATAAAAAATGAAGTTAAATAAACTTCATTCTACTAAAAAAATGCCATATAAACATGTACATATCGTCTAAAATAAAAAAATATAGCGATATGGCGATGGTAATATAGCCGAATTTTTATAAATATAGCGATATGGCGATGGTAATATAGGCGAATTTATGTAAATATAGCGATATGGTGATAGTAATATAGGCGAATTTATGTAAATATAGCGATATGGCGATGGTAATATAGGCGAATTTATGTAAATATAGCGATATGGCGATAGTAATATAGGCGATTTTTTTTTAAATATGCCAATATTCGGATGCGAACATCGTCTATTTTTTGAAAATATGGCTATATTCGGATGCGAATATCGTCTACTTTTTTTAAATATAGCTATATTCGGATGCGAACATCGGCTACTTTTTGAAAATATGGCTATATTCGGATGCGAATATCGTTGAATTTTTGAAAAATATGATATAAGATTTTAATGAAATGAAGGAATTAAAAGAGAAACTTGAATTTGGGGAAGTCCTAAACAAAGTTTTTTTAAAAAAATCAGGTTTAGATTTTATTATAATCTGATTCATCGCGCAAAGCAGGTTCTTATATAAAATCACAATAAGCATTCATTTTTTATTTTTATTATAATGATTTTATTATTTGATCATAAATTAAAGAAATAAAAAGAAAGATTTATTTTGGTATGATCTTTTGTTTTGGTATGATTAAATAAATAGCAACCCTATTCTTTAGTTAAGGATTATTGGTGAACTTGCCTTTAATAACTAGACACGACATTTATGTCGTGTACAGATAAGCAATGTATTTTTGGCCTTAAGGCCAAAATATCACATCATCATACAACGCCCTAAAGGACGTTTTTAATTATTAAGCGGATATTTATAATTGCCACCCTTCTTCTCTTTTATATTTAAACCCTGTCTTCGGTTATAAATATAAGATTAATTATGAATTATAAATTATGAATTATGAATGAAGACATAAGAATAAGTATCACACTTAATTAATTCTATTAATATATCTTTTTAACATTTAAAAACTTCCAAAGCTATTGTATAAACAGAAAAATAAATTAATTTTGCTGATTATAAAAATCAAAAGAATATGGATTGTATTTGTGATAGCTGTGGCATGCCAATGACAACCAAAGAAGAGTTTGGCGGAGGCAAAATGGATAATCTTTATTGCATACATTGCACCACGCCCGAGGGTGATTTAAAGCCTTTTGAGGAAGTGTTGGAAGGACTTACAACTTTTGTAATGGATGTAATGGAAGTAAATGATGTAGATGCTGCCAGAGAAATTGCCCGCGAAAACCTTAAAACAATGCCGGCTTGGCAAGATATTGTTTAAATCAATTAAAAATTAAGAATTAAGAATTACGAAATAAAATAAACTTGACTTTCCTCCCTCTCCTTTCAGGAGAGGGTTGGGGTGAGGTCATTAATAAACACTGAATGAACCTTAAAATAAGGAACAAATATCTAAAATATAGTCTTTACACACTTACTATTCTTTTCGCCATTATAGGTTTTGTGATGGTGACGGTTTTCTTTGCAGTTAAATTAAATCTTACCAAAACTAAAGGGGGTATTGATTTTAATGACAGGTATTTTCAGGAGATATCCAATAAGCAATGCACGGTAGCTTCTACTGATTCGGTGTATAATGATGTGAAAAGAAAAGTGGCATTTTATCAAAAGATAAATATCCTTAATGATTATTATCCTAAGAATGCTGAATTAATGCTTAATGTATTTATTAAAACAGGTGATATTAATGTTGGTGAAAAGATGTTTGATGCTATTAATCTTCGTTTAAAAAACAATACTTCTTATCAGGAAAAACTTCAAAGTATTGATCAGAATATTAAATTAAATAAGTTGCCTGATTCGCTAAAGAAAACAAATGTTTTTGAATGGATGAACATGGAAGAGTGGGCAACTTTAAAAGAAGCGATGGCAAAGGATAAAAAAGTGATTGATAGTGTTGCCAAAGTTACGGGTGTTAGTTCAAGGATGATAGTTTCGGTGTTGATAGGGGAGCAGATAAGATTGTTTCATTCGTCACGTGAAGCTTTTAAGAAATGGATGCAACCTTTAAAGATACTTACTACCGAAACAAAATTCTCTTTGGGAGTTACAGGTATAAAGGAGTTTACTGCTATTAAAACGGAGAATTATCTTAAAGATAAAAACTCTCCATTTTACATTGGTGAGCAATACGAGCATCTTTTGGTTTTCCAGACTACAGCTACACAATCAGAAAGATTCAACAGACTTACGGATTCAAAAAATCATTATTACTCTTATTTGTATGCCGCTATTTCTATTTTGCAGATAAAAACACAATGGGATAAAGCAGGTTTAGATATTTCAAATCGTCCTGAAGTATTGGCAACATTATTTAATCTTGGTTACGAAGTATCAAAACCTCACAAAGATCCAAGTGTTGGTGGTTCGCGAATTACAATTAATAATAAAGTTTATACTTTTGGCTCTTTAGCCTATGAATTCTATTATTCAGGCGAACTGCAAAAAGACTTCCCTTTAACAGGACATGTATTTAATGTAAATTAATTATTTGCCAAAATCATCGTTCACCTGTATCGCGATGATTTCACCTGTAACACAAATATCTCCATCAGCCAGAAGTTGTGCTTCAACAATTACTTTTCTACCTTTTACTTCTTTAATAATGCCACGAATTTCTAAGTTCACACCCATTGGAGTTGGTTTCTTATAATCTACTTTAAGTGATGCAGTAACACAACGCGGTGCATTAAATTCGGTGAGCTCAATATTATTAGCTTTTGCAAGAGCTAAAGCAGCCGAACCTGTACCATGACAATCAATTAGGGATGCCAGCAAACCACCATACACAAAGCCCGGAATTGCTGTATGATATTCTTTAGGCATAAAACGGGTAATGGTTTCCTCACCATTCCATATCGTCTTAATCTGATGCCCATCTTCATTTAATCTTCCACAACCGTAGCACTTTGCAAAGTGATCGGGGTAGTAATCCTGTACACCTTTCATATGTTAATATTATTATTTAAAACTTAATAAAGCATTAAATTTTAAAAAAGTTCAATTTAGTACAATAAATAACACGAACAAGCTTGTATTTAAGTAAACAAATACTTATTTTTGCTGTTTAATTTAGATAATCTTAAACACAATAATATATATGGATTTCAATTTTACAGAAGAACAATTAATGATTCAGAGTGCAGCAAGAGATTTTGCACAAAGAGAACTTTTAGAAGGCATTATTGAAAGAGATGATAATTGTATCTTTCCAGCCGAACAGATAAAGAAACTTTCAGAACTTGGTTTCCTGGGTATGATGGTTGATCCAAAATACGATGGAGGAGGTATGGATGCAGTCTCTTATGTGTTGGCAATGGAAGAAATATCAAAGATAGACTCTGCAGCAGCAGTTGTTATGTCAGTTAATAATTCGCTTGTTTGTTGGGGATTGGAAACATATGGAACAGAAGCGCAAAAAGAAAAGTTTTTAAAACCATTAGCTAGAGGAGAAAAACTTGGTGCGTATCTTTTATCAGAACCTGAAGCTGGATCTGATGCAACATCTCAAAGAACAACAGCAGAAGATAAAGGTGATTATTATCTTTTAAACGGCACTAAAAACTGGATTACAAATGCTAATTGTGCTTCTACTTATTTAGTGATTGCTCAAACAAATCCTGAGAAGAAACATAAAGGTATTAATGTTCTTATTGTTGATAAAAATTCTCCCGGTGTATCCTTAGGTCCTCACGAAAACAAAATGGGTATGCGTAGTTCGGATACACATTCAGTAATGTTTACTGATGTTAAAGTTCCAAAGGAAAATAGAATTGGTGAAGATGGTTTTGGATTTACCTTTGCAATGAAAACATTAGAAGGCGGACGTATAGGTATTGCTTCTCAAGCATTAGGAATTGCTTCAGGTGCTTTTGAACGTGCAGTAAAATATTCAAAAGAAAGAAAAGCTTTCGGTACTGAAATCAGTAATCATGAAGTTATTGCTTTTAAACTAGCAGATATGGCAGTGAAAATTGAAAATGCACGTAACTTATGCTTAAAAGCTGCATGGTTAAAAGATCAATACCAACCATATGGAACAGCAAGTGCTATGGCTAAAAAATATGCTGCTGATATTGCAATGGAAGTTACAACCGAAGCAGTTCAGATACATGGTGGTTATGGTTATGTAAAAGAATACCATGTTGAAAGATTAATGAGAGAAGCAAAATTAACACAGATTTACGAAGGTACTTCTGAAATCCAGAATATCATTATATCAAGAGCAGTTCTTAAAGATTAATCAAATAATTATTATAATATGATAAAAATATTGGTTTGTATTAGTAATGTTCCTGATACTACTACAAAAATTAAATTCACTAACAATAATAAAACGTTAGACAATACAGGTACACAATGGATTATTAACCCTTGGGATGAGTTAGCTTTAACACGTGCTATTGAAATGAAAGAAGCTGCTCCAGGTGCTGTACAGAGTGTGACTGTTGCACATGTTGGTTTAGCAGATTCAGAACCTACAATACGTAAAGCATTAGCTATGGGTGCAGATGATGCAATTCGTGTGAATGCTACTGCTAATGATTCGTATTCTGTAGCTGTTCAACTTTCAGAAGTTGTAAAAAATAATAGTTTTGATATTATCCTTTGCGGGATCGAATCAAGTGATTACAATAATTCAACAGTAGGAGGGATGCTATCTGAAATATTAGGAATACCATCTGTATCTTCAGTCTCTAATGTTACTTTAGAAGGCGATCAGGTTAAATTAAAAAGAGAAATTGATGGTGGATTTGAAACCATTTCGGTTTCAAATCCATTTGTTGCAATAGTTCAAAAAGGTATTGCAAAAGAACCTAGAATACCATCAATGAGAGGCATTATGTCAGCCAGAACAAAAACATTACAGGTTCTAGAAGGAATTCAAACTGAAGAATTAGTAGAATATGTTGACTTTGTTTTACCTTCAGCTAAATCTTCATGTAAGAAAATAGATCCTGAAAACGTCAAAGAATTAATCAATTTATTACATAACGAAGCAAAAGTTATTTAATCTAAAATTTAAATAGTATGTCAGTATTAGTTTATACAGAAAATTGGGATGGTAAGTTTAAGAAATTAACTTTTGAACTTATAAGTTATGCTAACGAAATTGCAAAGAAATTAAATGTAGATGTGACCGCGTTATCAATAGGTGACGTTAGTGATGAAGAGCTACAAAAACTAGGAAAATACGGTGCAAAGAAAGTTCTTAGTGTTAAAGATGCAAGATTAAAAAATCTTGAGAATAATGCTTATACTTCTATAGTATCTAAAGCTGTTGTTACTGAAAATGCTTCAGTAATTGTATTATCTAATAATTATACAGGAAAAGCTTTGGCTCCAAGATTATCTGTTAGATTAAAAGCAGGTTTAGCTTCAGGAGTAGTTGAACTACCATCAAATATAGAACCTTTTGTTATTAAAAAGAAATTATTCTCAGGTAAAGCTTTTGCTAATGTTTGTGTTAAGACACCATTAAAAGTTTTAACTTTATTTCAAAACTCTTTTGAGATAAAAATATCTGATAATAATCTATCAATCCAAAACCTCTCAGTTGAGATTAATGATTCAGATATTAAGACAAGTATATTAGACGTCAATAAACAAACAAATAAGCTCTTATTAACTGATGCGGATATTGTAGTTTCTGGTGGAAGAGGTATGAAAGGTCCTGAAAACTGGTGGGCAATTGAGGAACTTGCTACTTTATTAGATGCTGCAACTGCATGCTCTCGTCCGGTTTCTGATGAAGGATGGAGAACACATGAAGAACATACAGGGCAAACTGGTAAAGTAATTGCCCCTAATTTATATATTGCTTGCGGTATTTCCGGAGCTATACAGCATATAGCAGGTGTTAGTTCATCAAAATGTATAGTTGCAATAAATAAAGATCCAGAAGCTCCTATATTTGAAGTAGCAGATTATGGTATAGTAGGAGATGTAATGACAGTTTTACCAGAGTTAATTAATTCAGTAAAGGAATTTAAGAATTCAATATAGCTAAGAAAATCTAATAAGATAAAGAGAAAGGGCTGAAATTTTTTTCAATCTTTTCTCTTTTTTATTTTTTATAACATTAAATCTATTTTAACCCTCTTCAAGTCCATATTAACCTTCTTCAAGTCTATATTAACCTTCTTCAAGTCCAGATTAACTCCCTTCAAGTCCATATTAACCTCTTTCAAGTCCATATTAACCTTCTTCAAGTCCATATTAACCTTCTTCAAGTCCATTTTGGCCTTCTTCAGGTCCATATTAACCTCTTTCAAGCCAATATAAACCTTCTTCAAGTCATTTTAAACCCAAATTACGCAATAGAACAAAGTTCAGTTATATTTTACGAATAATCAATCATTTATGGCATTTATTTTCTAATGCGTAGCATTAGAGAAAAAGTAGCTTATTTAAT